>CAJLTE010000081.1 GCA_905209435.1 uncultured Blautia sp.
CTGTGGAAACTGTTCATATTTCTTTGGCAGAAGTTTTTTCTGTTGTATATATTGTACTTCTTAATTGAAAAATAAACAATATATTTGCGAAAAATAAAGCAAAAATAAAGTCAGAAATACTTTATTTTTTATTGGAATAAAGCTGGAGGAGACCTATACTAAAGCTATAAAGAAAAGCAAACAGAATATCTGGGTAAGTAATAAAGAAAAAGATTTTACAGCTAAGAAAAACCAAAAGAAAATAATAAATATAAACAAGGAGGAATACCAGAATGGCAAAGATCAAAATCGGCTATGCGCCAACCAGACGAAGTATTTTCAGTGCACCGGATGCAGTTAAGTATCGTGGACTTACTGCAGACAGATTAAAAGAATTAGGAATCGATTTTGTAGACATCACAGACGTAAATGACGAGGGTCTTCTTTATGACGAGGAAGGCCGCATCAAGATTGCAGAGAAATTCAAAAAAGAGAAAATCGACGGACTTTTCCTTCCGCACTGTAACTTCGGAACTGAGTTTGAATGCGCAAGACTTGCAAAAGAGTTAAATGTACCGGTTCTTCTGTGGGGACCTCTTGATGAGAGACCAGACGAGAACGGTGTTCGTCTTCGTGATACACAGTGCGGACTTTTTGCAACAGGTAAAGTCCTCAGAAGATTTCGCGTTCCATTTACATACATGACAAACTGCAGACTGAATGATCCGGTATTCGAGCGTGGCCTTCGTGATTTCATGGCTGTCTGTAATGTAGTAAAAACCTTCCGCAACATGAGAATTCTTCAGATTTCTACAAGACCGTACGAGTTCTGGTCCACCATGTGCAACGAGGGTGAACTTCTTGAGAAATTCAACATTCAGCTGACCCCAATCCCAATGCCAGAGCTGACAGATGAGATGAAGAAAGTAAAAGCAGAAGGAACAGAGGTTGCAAAGGTTGTTGAGTACTGCCGCCAGAACATGGAAATCTGCATTAAAGATAATGAACTTGAGAATGTAGCAGCCCTGAAAGTTGCCATGAAGAACCTGATTAAGAAATACGGCTGCCAGGCAGCTGCAATCCAGTGCTGGAACCAGCTGCAGAGCGAAATCGGAATTATGCCATGTGCAGCAAACGCACTTCTCAATGAAGAGGGAATTCCGGTTGTATGTGAGACAGATATTCACGGTGCAATTACCGCTCTTCTTGTTGAGGCAGCAGCACTTGATGACACAAGAAGCTTCTTTGCAGACTGGACCATCCGCCATCCTGACATTGAAAACGGCGAGCTCCTTCAGCACTGCGGACCATGGCCGATCTCTGTTGCAAGAGAGACACCGAAGCTTACTTATCCGCTGGCATTCAGCCATCCGGGAAGCATTACAGCAGAAGCAAAGCATGGCGAAGTGACATTGGCACGTTTCGACGGTGATAACGGAGAATACTCCATGCTCCTTGGAAAAGCAAAAGGCGTTGACGGACCGAAAGGTATGGGAACTTATCTCTGGGTTGAGGTTGAGAACATCAAACGTCTGGAAGCCAAGATTGTAGAAGGACCATACATCCATCACTGTGTAGGTATCCATAAAGATGTAGTTCCGGTACTTTACGAGGCATGCAAATACATGGGAATCACTCCTGATTTATATGATCCTATTGAAGAAGATGTGAAAGCATATTTAAGAGGTGAATGAGAATGGAAAATTTAAAGGCAAAATCTTTTGACTTGAGAAAAGATACTGTAGATATTATCGTTGCCGGAAAGGGCGGACATATCGGCGGCGACATGAGTGTGATCGATACTCTGATGAGCCTGTATTTCTGCCAGATGAACATTTCTCCGGAAAACATGGATGATCCGAATCGCGACCGTTTCGTACTCAGCAAAGGTCATTCTGTAGAGGCTTACTACGCTGTACTTGCAGCAAAGGGCTTTCTGGATCTGGAAGATATTAAAGCACATTTTTCAAAATTTGGCTCCAAATATATCGGACACCCGAACAATAAGCTTCCTGGAATCGAGATGAACTCCGGTTCTCTGGGACATGGACTTCCTGTATGCGTAGGCATGGCTCTTGCAGGAAAAAAAGATAACAGAGATTACCGTGTTTACACCGTAATGGGTGACGGTGAGCTGGCAGAGGGTTCTGTATGGGAGGGCTTCATGGCAGGACATCAGTACAAGCTGGACAATCTTTGCGCAGTAATCGACCGTAACCGTCTTCAGATTTCCGGAAACACAGAGGATGTTATGGGACATGACGATCTCCATGAGCGTATCCGTTCTTTCGGATGGCATGTGATCGATGTAAAAGACGGAAACGATATTGACCAGTTAAATGCTGCTTTTGAAGAAGCAAAAACTGTAAAAGGCAAACCAACAGCTGTAATTGCCAACACTGTAAAAGGCTGTGGATCTTCCGTAATGGAGAACAAGGCAAACTGGCATCACAAGGTTCCAACACAGGAAGAATATGATCAGATCATCGCGGATTTTGCAGCAAGAAAGGAGGCCGCTCTTCATGAATAAGATTCCAAACAGACAGGCCATCTGTGAAGTTTTGATGGACAAGGCAAAAGAGGATAAAGATATTATGGTGCTTTGCAGTGATTCCAGAGGATCTGCTTCCATGACACCATTTGCAGATAATTTCCCGGATCAGTTTGTTGAGACCGGTATTGCAGAGCAGAATCTGGTAAGTATTTCCGCAGGTCTTGCAAAATGTGGAAAGAAACCATTTGCATGCTCACCGGCCTGCTTCTTATCCACAAGAAGCTACGAGCAGGCCAAGGTTGATGTGGCATACTCTAATACAAATGTTACGCTGATCGGTATCAGCGGCGGCATCAGCTACGGTGCACTTGGAATGAGCCATCATTCTGCACAGGATATCGCAGCTATGTCCGCAATCCCGAATATGAGAGTTTACCTTCCAAGTGACCGTCATCAGACAAAGCATCTGATCGAGGCTCTGTTGAAGGATGAGAAACCATCTTACATCCGTGTTGGAAGAAATCCGGTTGAGGATATTTATACAGAAGACAACTGCCCATTTGAAATGGACAAGGCAACTGTTCTGAAAGAGGGAACAGATGTGGCAATCATTGCCTGTGGCGAGATGGTGCGCCCAGCATTTGCAGCAGCCAAATTACTGGAGGAGCAGGGCATTTCCGCAACTGTACTGGATATGTACTGCGTGAAACCTCTTGACGCTGAAGGCGTTGTAAAAGCTGCCAAGAATGCAAAGGCAGTGATCACGGTAGAAGAGCACGCACCATTTGGCGGACTTGGCTCCATGGTTGCACAGGTTGTTGGTGCAGAATGCCCGAGAAAAGTGCTGAACATGGCTCTTCCGGATGCTCCGGTTATCACAGGTACCTCACAGGAAGTATTTGATTACTATGGATTAAATGCTGAGGGTATTGCGAAGAAGGCTGTGGAAGCTCTGAAATAAAAATCAAATAAGAAACAAATTTAAGCGTGACTGACAGACTGCGTGGATGCAGAACCAGGATGCTGCTTAGAAGTGCTGCCCGATTGGGCGTGCTTCTGAGCAGTCTGGTCAGGCACGCTTATTATTTAGTTACAAAACAGACTTAAGGTACAGAGATGTTGATTTTAGAGAATATAAAAGTTTTAAGAGGATAGTAAACATGGCAAAATATATTATTAGTATTGATCAGAGTACCCAGGGTACCAAGGCGCTCCTTTTCGATGAGACAGGAAGCATTATGCGCCGTACTGACCGCCCTCACAGGCAGATCATCAATGAAAAGGGCTGGGTTTCCCATGATCCAGAGGAAATTTACAGCAATGTTCTGGAGGTTGTGAAAGAACTTCTGGAGGGGGTAGAGAAGGAATATGTAGTTGGGCTGGGAATCAGTAACCAGCGTGAAACTTCTCTTGCATGGAATCGCGTCACCGGTAAGCCTTACGGAAATGCAGTTGTATGGCAGTGCGCCCGTGCCGTGGATATCTGTGCACGTGTGGAAAAGGCTGGGGCAGCAGAGCTGATCCGCCAGAAAACAGGAATGAATCTTTCCCCTTATTTTCCGGCTTCCAAGATCGCATGGCTTCTGGAAAATGAAGCGGGTGCAAAAGCGGCGGCAGAGCGTCATGAAATCTGCCATGGCACTATTGACAGCTGGCTGGTTTACAAGCTGACAGGGGGCAAAGAATACAGAACAGATTATTCCAATGCTTCCAGAACACAGCTTTTCAATATTTTTGATCTGAAATGGGATGAAGAAATTTGCGGATTATTTGGTATTGATCCGGCAAATATGGCAGAGGTTACGGATTCCGATGCCTGCTTCGGCGAAACGGATTTCGAGGGACTTCTTCCTCATAAGATTCCAATCCATGGCGTAATGGGCGATTCCCATGGCTCTCTTTTTGGACAGGGATGTTTGCAGCCTGGTATGATCAAATCCACTTATGGAACCGGTTCTTCTATTATGATGAATATTGGGGAGAAGCCGATTCTCAGTACTCATGGGGTTGTTACTTCTCTTGCGTGGAAAATCGGCGGCAAGGTTAACTATGTGCTTGAAGGCAATCTGAACTATACAGGCGCTGTGATTACCTGGCTGAAGGACGATCTTCAGATCATTTCTTCTCCTGGAGAAACCGGTAAATTGGCGAAAGAAGCCATTCAGGAGGACAGCCTGTATCTGGTTCCTGCATTCAGCGGTCTTGGCGCTCCTTACTGGGACAGCGAGGCGAGAGCTTCTGTTGTAGGCATGAGCCGTACTACCCGCAAGGCTGAGTTTGTAAGAGCGGCACTTGAATGTATTGCCTATCAGATTACAGATGTTGTACAGGCTATGTCTGAGGACGCTGGTGTTCCGGTGAAGGAGCTTCGCGTAGATGGCGGTCCGACCCGAAACGACTATCTGATGCAGTTCCAGAGCAATATTGCAGATGCCGGAGTACTGGTTCCGGATTCCGAGGAGCTTTCCGCTATCGGACCGGCCTATGCGGCAGGATTGCAGCTTGGTGTCTGGGATGAAAGTATTTTTGGAAAATTAAACCGCGTGTCCTATAAACCGGACATGGATGCCAAGAAACGGGAGCAGAAGTATGCTGGCTGGAAGAAGGCTGTGGCTTCGGTGATTACAAACAAATAATTCAGATTCATGGTAAAGTGTTTTTTTTAAGTTCTAAAATAGGCCCCATAATCAGTTGTTCCTGGCGAGCAAGGTTTATGGGGCTGAAATTTATGTGGAGGAAACAGTTATGTATGGCATTACACTTATGTCAAGACCATCAGATTGGGAAATTATACAGCAAAAAGAAGGCAAGGGGAGCGTCTTTCTAAATGGAAAATTTTCGGTACATCCGGCAGCTCTGGAGGTTGGAGTTGAACGTGTAATACCGCTGGTAAGAGTAATGAGTGAAGATGATAATATGGCGGTGATTCCGTGGACGAATGCAGATCATTTTACTTATAATGAAAATTTTCAGGGAGAATTCGATGTAACGTTAGACATTCCGGCTGGGGGACCATATAGAATTGACACTGGGCTTGAAACCAAAAGTACTACCCCGGATCTGACATGGGTCTACCGGGGGGATTGTGTGCTTCACATCGGAGTTGGAAATCTGTTTATTATTGCAGGCCAGTCAAATTCAGCTGGATATAGCCGGGATTTTTGTCTGGATCCTCCAAGTATGGATGTACATTTATACAGAAACAGGAGTCAGTGGGATATAGCCAGTCATCCAATGAATGAGAATACATATGCGGAGACATGTGCGAATGAAGAAATGGGAGTATCAGGAGTTTCACCCTATCTTGCATTTGGAAAAAAATATGCGCAAATATCTAATATGCCGGTTGGATTGGTTCAGACGTCTCTTGGTGGCTCCCCTATGGCTCGCTGGAACCCGGAAAATGGAGATTTGTATCAAAATATGATAGATAAAATCCATGAAACAGGGGACCGTTGTGCAGGAATTTTGTGGTATCAGGGGTGTTCAGATACAGATCCGGAACCGGCAAAAAAATATTTTGAGCATTTTTACAGCTTTGTAATGGCAGTGCGCAAAGAACTGGACTACCAGGTTCCATTTTTTACCATGCAGTTAAACCGGCAAATTAATGGAAGGAATGATGAATGCTGGGGTATGGTTCGTGATGCACAGGCGAGAGCTGCAAGAGAGATTCCTGGCGTATCTGTTTTGACAACATCTAATTTAAGTTTATGTGATGATATTCATAATACGGCACATGCGAATGTGGCTTTAGGAGAAAAACTAGCAAAACAGTGTGCATTTGTATTAAACGGACTGGAAGAATACCAGCCGCCGGAAGTGATCAAAGTTGAAAGAGTAAATGAGGATGAAAAAGAAAAATTTCAGCTGGAGGGAAACAGAATCTGGCTGAAGCTTACGTGTGTACATGTGAAAAATTGTTTTTTACTGTATTCAACAGCAGGAAAGGACAGTGGATTTACGCTTACGGATAGTAAAGGAAATGTGGAAATTCTTCATATACGCGGTAATAGAGAAAATAAAAATCATTTGTATCTTGAATTAGCCCGTGAAGTGGAAGATGAGGCAGAACTTTCATTTGCCTGGCAGGCAGATCCAATAAAACACCCACCTGTTGATGAAGTGACGTTTTTACCACTTCTGTCATTTTATAAAAGCCATATAAATCTGACAATAAACAAAGAATTTAGACTTGACGTTAAATGAATATAATCGTATGATTTTAAAATATATCTGAGAAGCGGATTATGAATAACCGCTTGACTTGATAACGTGGAAGTTTAACTGTTAAAATATTTGAGTTATATAAATTTATAGAAGCGGTGAAGGGAGAAATATAGAATGAAATTAGGAATTGTTTATACCAGCACAACACCAGAACTTATTGAGTGCGTAAATGAAGAAATCAGAAAGAACCTTGGAGATACACCGGAGATCCTCAACTATCAAGATCCATCCATTCTTGCTGAAGTAAGAGAGCATGGTTATGTAACAGCAGGAGCTGCAGCACGCCTTGTCGGAATGTACATGCAGGCTGTTTCTGACGGAGCGGATGTAATTTTAAACTGCTGCTCTTCTGTTGGAGAAGTTGCAGATGCCGCACAGAATATCGGACGCTACACAGGTATCCCGATTGTTCGAATTGATGAGGAAATGTGCCGCGAGGCTGTCCGCCTTGGGAAGAGAGTAGGAGTTCTGGCCACTCTTCCTACCACACTGGAGCCTACTAAGAATACAGTTTCACGCGTGGCAAGAGAAATGAACAGCCATGTAGAATTGGTTGACGGACTTGTAGACGCATTCGGTGCAGACCAGAATAAATTTAAAGCACTTCTTTGTGCAAAGGCAGAAGAAATCGCAGATCAGGTAGATGTGATTCTTTTGGCTCAGGGATCTATGGCATATGCAGAAGATGCAATTCATGAGAAAATCGGTAAGCCGGTACTTTCCAGCCCTCGCTTCGGAGCTCAGGCACTTGCGAAAGCACTGCAGGAAAAAGGAATGTAAATAAGGTTTATAATAAGATATCCTGGGGTCTGTATCAAAGAAATAAGGTCTTTGATACAGGCTCTTTGAGTTGTTTGAGCATGACAATTTAGTGGATATATTTTGTACAAATATTATGCAAAATTAACAAAAATATATGCGAAAAATCAGTTGGTATTCAGAGTTTACAAACTCTATTCAGGATGTTAATATAATGGCAACAAGTTAAACATCCTACGTTATACGTAATAGAAAGGACAAAGGTGAAAAAAATGAGAAAGAAAGTATCTCGTGTAGCAATTAGTATGTGTGCAGTAGCAAGCATGGTATTGAGTGTAGCTGCACCGGCAATGACAGTAGCAGCAGAGACAACAGATGAGCCGACAGAGATTACTGTGTGGGCATGGGATAAGAACATGAATGGTACAGCAATGGAGGTTGCAGACAGCCTGGATGACAACGTAAAAGTTAATTTCGTTGAAATGGCGAAAGCAGACTGCCTCCAGAAGATTCATACTGTACTGGCTTCTGGTGTAACAGACGATTTACCAGATATTGTTCTCATCAGTGATTTAAATGCGCAGGGTTATCTGATGTCTTATCCAGATGCATTTTTACCAATGGATGACTACATTTCTTATGATGATTTTGCCGCTTATAAAAAAGATATGCTTTCCTACGACGGTGCCGGATACGGAGTGCCTTTTGATACAGGCGTTGCCGGATTATTCTACCGTACAGACTATATGGAAGAAATCGGCGTAACAGACGAGGACATGCAGGACCTTACATGGGACGAGTACCTTGCACTTGGGGAGAAACTGAAAGAGAAAGGTCATATGCTTCAGACCTACAATCCGAACGATATCGCCGAATTCCAGATCATGCTTCAGTCTACTGGAAAATGGTTCACAGACAATGACGGAAATGCTGATTTCACAAATAACGATGCATTAAAAGAATGCTATGATGTATTCAAAAAACTGAACGAATCTGATTTCTGCCAGGTAGTAAGTGACTGGACCGGATTTGCAGGAGCAATCAATAATGGTGATGTTGCCTGTGTTATGAGAGGAAGCTGGATCACATCTACTATTATGGGCGCTGATGATCAGAGCGGAAAATGGAAAATGGCTCCTATCCCGAAGATGAGCACAGATGGTGCTACACATTATTCCAACCAGGGTGGTTCAAGCTGGTTTGTACTGAAGAACTCCAAGAACGCAGATGCTGCAGCAAAATTCCTTGCTGATACATTTGGCGGAAGCACAGAGCTTTATGATTCTCTTATGAAGAGCAATAATATTATCGGAACCTACCTTCCGGCGGCTGATATTGAAGCAGTTAATACTGAATCTGAATTCTTCAGTGGACAGCAGATCAATAAAACACTGGTCGATTGGGAAGCTCAGATTCCATCTGTAAATACTGGCGCATTTAGCGCAGAAGCCCAGAGCGCATTACTTGCAGTGACTCCTAACATCCTTAATGGCAGCGATCTGGATACTGAATTAGCAGCAGCAGAAGAGCAGTTTAACCAGACTATTCAGTAAATAAACGTAAAGAAGATAGTTAAAATAAAGAAATTAAGGGGGCGGAGTGATTCGCCCCTTTTCTAAAATAAAAAGATAATGGATATAGAACGGAAAGGAGATTCCATGAAAGGTAGCACATTGGAAAAAAAGAATTCCCGTATTGGCTGGACAATGGTAATTATTGCTTCTGTGCTGATTCTGGCATTTAGTTATATCCCTATGGTGCAGGCATTTCTTTTATCCTTAAAAACAGGAAAAGGAAATAATCTGACCTTTGGCGGCGTAGCCAACTATGTAAGAATGCTTAATGATACCGGGTTTAAAACAACGATTGGTAATACATTATTTTATGCAGTGATCCAGATCCCGATCATGTTGCTTCTTGCATTATTAGTTGCTGTCTTATTGAATTCTGAAACCTTAAAACTGAAAGGCTTTTACAGAACCTGCATCTTTCTGCCATGCGTAACTTCTCCTATTTCTTACGCAATTCTGTTTAAGAATATTTTTGCAACAGATGGAGTTGTGAACCATGTTCTGTTATCACTTGGACTGATTAATTCCCCAATTGCATTTATTTTGGATCCTGTCTGGGCAAAATTTGTTATCATCATTGCTCTGATCTGGCGTTATTCCGGATACTATATGATCTTCTTTTTATCTGCATTGCAAAATACAGATAAGTCAGTATATGAAGCTGCCAAAATTGATGGTGCTAATTTCAGACAGTCCTTCTTCAAGATCACAATGCCGATCTTGAAGCCAATTATTTTCCTTACCAGCATTATGGCAGTAACCAACACACTTCAGCTGTTTGACGAGGTTGTAAATCTGACTGGAGGCGGTCCTGGAAATGCAACCAGAACTATTTCCGAGTACATTTACGATCTGTCCTTTAACTATGTTCCGAATTATGGATATGCAGCTGCTGTTTCTTATGTGGTCCTGGTGATCATTGTACTTATTACAATCGTTCAGAAGAAAGTGACAGGTGATCATGATGAATAAAAAACATTTAATTGGTGAAGGTTTTAAACATGTATTTTTGATGACATTGTCATTACTTTGTGTATTCCCATTTTACTGGATGATTGTAGGAATGACAAATAGCTCTGCTGACATTACCATGGGAAAACTCACCTTTGGAAATAAACTGGCAGAAAATGTTACAAATGCTTTTAACTATTCCAATCTGTGGAGAGCATTTGGAAACTCCCTTTTACTGGCG
The DNA here is from genome assembly GCA_905209435.1 of uncultured Blautia sp. Next base: position 10,226 of record CAJLTE010000081.1, read on the forward strand.
GTAATCGTTACCGGTATAGGTCTTTTAATCTGCTCCATTGCAGGTTATGCCTTTGTTGTATTTCCAAGCCGCGGAAAGGAAATTCTTTTTCTTGCGCTGATCGCATCCATGATGGTACCTTTTGCAGCAAAGATTATTCCAATGTTCCGTATGTTTTCCAAAATGGGACTTTTAAACAATTATCTGGCAATTATTCTTCCGGCAATCGGTTCTCCGTTTTTGATTTTCTTCTTTAAGCAGAATGCCTATTCCTTCCCGAAGGATACGCTGGAAGCAGCCAGAATGGACGGACTGAATGAATATCAGATCTTTTTCAAAATTTTTATGCCAATGATGAAGTCCACATATGCAGCAGCCGGAATATTCATGTTCATGGCAAGCTGGAACAACTACATGTGGCCTCTGATCGCACTGCAGAGTGATACGAAATTTACACTGCCGCTGGTTGTAGCAAACCTTGCCTCCGGATTTACACCGGATTACGGTATGACAATGGTTGGTATTGTGCTTTCCACATTGCCTACAATTATTGTATTCTTTACCTTACAGAAATCCTTCGTTGAAGGTATGACAGGATCTGTTAAATAAAAATGTGAAGGAGATGCAGGCATGAAAGGTCAAAAAATAAAAGAACTCTATTTTGGTGGAGATTATAACCCGGACCAGTGGGATGAAGCTACAATCCGCCAGGACATGGAATATTTTAAGAAATGTCATATCAACTATGTAGCACTTCCAGTTTTTTCCTGGGCTAAGCTAGAGCCACAGGAAGGAGTTTATAACTTTGAATGGCTGGACAAGATTCTGGACATTCTCTGGGAAAATAGAATTTATGTATGCCTTGCTACTTCTACTGCTGCACAGCCGGAATGGATGAGCAAGAAATATCCGGAAATCATGCCTGTAGACAACAACGGGCTGAAACGTACTCATGGAATGAGAAATTTTTACTGCGTAAACAGTGAAAAATACAGAGAAAGAGCAGCAGCTCTGGCAGAGCAGATGGCACTTCGTTACAAAGATTATCCGGGGCTTGTTGCATGGCATGTGGCAAATGAATACAGCACATTCTGTCACTGTGAGAACTGCGAAAAGAAGTTCCGTGTATGGCTGAAAAAGAAATACGGAACCACAGAAGAACTGAATAAGAGATGGAATACTTCTTTCTGGGGAAGAACGGTTTATGATTTTGACACGATCATGCTTCCTACAGAACGCAATGATGATGACAGGTTTTTCCCGGCAAAACAGCTGGATTACCAGCGCTTTGTTACAGATACAACAGAGGAGTGTTTTTTGAATGAGGCAAACGTGCTTCGCAGAATTACTCCTGATATTCCGGTGTTCAGCAATATTTCCGGATTTATTAAAAAACTGAATCAGTTCCAGCTGACCAGAAATATGGACATTGTAGGATGGGATAACTATCCGTCCCCAAAAGATGATGCAGCATTTCCGGCATTAAAGCATGATATTATGAGAGGACTGAAGGACGGTGCTTCTTACATGGTCGCGGAGCAGTCCCCGAACCAGCAAAATTGGCAGCCATATAACAAGCTGAAGCGACCGGGAGAGGTAAGACTTCTGGCATATCAGGGAATTGCCCATGGCGCTGACAGCTCCTTATATTTTCAAATGCGTCAGTCCGTTGGAGGACAGGAAAAGTTCCATGGCGCAGTTATTTCCCATGCAGGAACTGATGACACCAGAATTTTCAGGGAGTTTGAGCAGTTGGGAGCTGAGCTTCATCAGCTTGGTGGACAGATTCTGGATGCGAGAACAAATGCCGATGTAGGAATTCTCTTTGACTGGGACAACTGGTGGGCACTGGAGCTTTGCAGCGGCCCAACTAAGGATATGGATTACCTGCTTCAGGTGGCTCATTATTATCGTGCATTCCACAAGCAGAACATAGCTGTGGACATTGTGAAATTCACAAGTAATCTGGATTCCTATAAGGTTGTAGTTGCACCTCTTGCATACATGATAAAGCCTGGATTTGCAGAGCGATTGACTAAATTTGTGGAAAACGGCGGAACACTGATTGGAACCTATATGACAGGCCTTGCAGATGAAACAGACCGCTGCATCTTTGGAGCATATCCGGGTCCGCTTCGCAATGTATTTGGGCTGTGGGTGGAAGAGACAGATGCACTTTATCCGGAAGAAACCAATCAGATTATTTTGAACGAAAATAAGGAAGCCTACAGCTGCAGCTTCCTGTGCGACCGTCTCAGACTGGAAAATGCAAAGGCATTTGGAACTTATGGAAGTGATTTCTATGCAGGAGAGCCTTGTGTCACAGTAAACGAATACGGAAAAGGAAAAGCATATTATCTTGGAACACAGCCGGATGAGGCATTCTTGAAGATATTTGTTCATAAGGTATGCGAGGAGACGAATGTGCATCCGGTACTTCAGGTGGAAGAAGGTATTGAGGTAACCAGCAGAGAAAATGAAAACGGCAAATTCTATTTTGTCATGAATCATAACGCGGCAGAGAAACAGATAGTGCTTCCGGAAGGAAAATGGGAAAATCTGATTGGGGCACAGCCGGAAAATGAAAAACTAATTTTGAAAGCAAGAGATGTAGCTGTTTTAAAACGCCGATAAAGTAGTGTATAATAATACCAGAGTTAAAATACCGAAAATCGCAGGCTCCTGTGCAGTGCGATTTCCGGTGCTTATAATGCGGTATATATTATAAAAAGTCAGGGGGAGCAAATATGTCTGATAAGAAAAATTTTCTGAAAAAGCGGCTTCATAAAGACAGCGTTGTAAATCAGGTAGTGGAACAGATTACAGATTCGATTATTGCCGGAAACCTGCAACCAGGTGATAAACTTCCTACTGAGCCGGAGCTGTGTGAAAATTTTGGTATTGGAAGAAATTCTGTGCGTGAAGCCATTAAAATTCTGGAAGCGTATGGGGTGGTTTACATAAAAAGAGCGGAAGGAACCTTTGTAAACGATACCTATAATCATAAAATGTTAGACCCGATGCTGTACGGAATTCTTCTGGATAAGAATATGAGAATAGACATTATTCAGGTTCGTAAAGTTCTGGATACCGGAATGCTGTATCAGATTATAGGCGGAATCACCGATGAAAAGATGGACCATATTTTGAAGAAATTTGATAATCTGAAAACAGTTGTTTTGAGAGAAAATGTTACTGCCAAGCAGGTGTTGCAGGCTGATGTTGATTTTCATCTGACTCTTGTAGAAAGCACGGAAAATCCTATTTTATGCAACATACATGAGTATGTAGACCGAATTACCACTCCGTCCAGGGAAAAAACGGTGGAGCTGGTTCTGGAGAAGAATCAGAAAGAGACATTCATTCTGCTTCATCAAAAGATAATCAATCTTCTTCTGGAGAAAAATTATCAGAAAATCGAAAGCGTTCTGGCAGAGCATTATAAGTTCTGGGTAGAAGGCTAGAGCATGTTTGAAAAAGGCTTTCTGCAAGATGTGCGTCACAATTTGTGGGAG
>CAJLTE010000082.1 GCA_905209435.1 uncultured Blautia sp.
TTTCCGCCGAAAGCCGGTCTGATCTGGATCATATCGGTGTTGGAACGGATATCCAATGTAGTACAGTCTGCAGTCAGTCCCGTATGGAATCTGGTGGAAAGCCTCGGCGCAAGGGAACGTCCCAACGCAGTAGCTCCGATCAGCACAGAGCTTGGCTTGTTTGCTGCGATACAGTCTGCAACTGCATCTGTGTAACAATCTGCGCGGAAGCCTTCAAAGCCTTCATGCTCATATACGTACACATTGTCTACGCCATATGGAAGAAGCTTTTCCGCATTTTCTTTTGTTCCTTTTCCTCCGACGATCACACAGTTAACCTGATAACCGACTTTGACCGCCATCTTTCTCGCTTCTCCAATCAACTCAAAGGTAACCGGATGGATCTCTCCTCTCTCCTGCTCCACATAGATAAGAAAGTTTTTCCATTTATCCTTGTCAAAGGATTTCGCCTTCTGCTCAAACCGGATAGCTTTCTCCGGGCAGTTACGAACACAAAGCCCACACATACGACAGGCATCGCCTACAACAATTCCATTTCCCTCTATGGTGAGGGCCCCAAAAGGACATTTCTCCACGCATACTCCGCAGAGTACGCATTTGTTTATATCAAATTTTAAAAATTCCATGTTCCGCTTCCCCCTATATGATCTTCTTTCCGGTCAGGAGAGCAACAAGCTTGTCTGCCTTTTCCTTTGCAGTTCCTTCCAGATAAACCTGTTTTTCACTTTCCTCCGGCGCAAACATTTTTTCCACAGAGGTGGGGGAACCGATCAGTCCGTAACGGCTCAGATCCTGATCCGGCATATCTTCAAAGCTTAAGATCCGTACCGGACGGTCTGCAGTTGCCTTCTTTAACAAATAGGATGGCAGACGTGGCACGCAGGTATCCTTATCAATAGTCAGCAGACATGGATACGGAATCTCGGAAACCTGAGAAACACTGACAAGATCCTGACGGACCTGAATGCTTTTTTCATTAACGTCCATGATCTCAGCTACCCATGCAGCATGTGGGATGGTCAGATGCTCTGCAATGGCCGGACCAACCTGGGCTGTGTCACCATCTGTGGTCTGTCTTCCGCAGATGATCAGATCTGCACCGCCGATCACCTGGATTCCCTGTGCTAACGCATAAGAGGTTGCCAGAACATCCGCTCCCGCAAATTTTCGGTCTGAAAGAATCACGCCCTCATCAGCACCCATGGTATAAGCATCCCGGATCATCTCTTCCGCCTGAGGCGGTCCCATAGTAAGAACGGTTACAGTTCCGCCTGTTTTTTCCCGGATCGCAAGGGCTGTTTCCAGTGCAAACAGATCATATGGATTAGTCCTTGTCTCACCGGACATTCGTTTCATGGCACCGGTTTCCGGATCGATATCAACCTTGGAAGTTGCCGGTACCTGCTTCATACATACAACGATCTTCATTTTCTATCTTCTTTCCTGTATTTTCACTTTTATTTTTTGCTTTAAAACGTTAAACATCTGTATAAGTATAGCATTAACGTGGTGTAAAGTCGAGAGGGTTTTGGTGATTTTCACAAAAAAATATATAATTCGAGCAATTTTGTGGGCGGATATAGCTAAATCCAGCGGATTTTGGGCCATAAAACATTGAAATATCTGAAATGGGTGTTTATTTGCGCTCAATAATGAGATGCTTATATATAAAAAAAGTCTGAATTCCATCTTACGTTTCTTTTACGTAAGCTGAAGTTCAGACTTTTTTTCGGTTTTATTTTTCTATTAACATAAGCATCCCGCTTATCAGGCTGTTTTCTTTGTCAGAAAAGATACAAATCTCACATGACGATCCAGCTCATCCCCTATTAATCCGATCACTTTTCCCATAGTAAAAGCCGCAAGGATCGTACCGATCCCAAGTCCGTCCAGATGACCAAAGATAATGCCTGTCATAAGTCCGGTTACTGCAAGACAGGTAACATCAAAGCTGACCTTAATTTGGGAATATTTGAATTTCGTGATATCCGAAAGTTCTCTCGGAAACAGATCGGTTGGGATGATCGGCAGACCGCACCGGTTGGAAAGAGCAATTCCAAAACAGATCAGAAGATAGCTGATCACAAAATAAAGCACTCTGAATCCCATTGCCGTCGGCAGTATATTGATCTCCGATTCATAGAGATCCAGCATCTCGCTGAATGCAAATCCCACAACAAAACTGAACAAATATGGTACCACAAATTTTTTCCGCATGATCATCAGTGATAAGATCAGAAGTCCCTGAAAAATATACGTCCAGGTTCCAAGTGTAACATGTGGAAATACTTCCGAAAAAGCATAAGGCACACTTGATATCGCTGAAATGCCCGACCCGGAATAAAGCATAAGCACTACTCCCAGGCTGTTGATCAGGATCACGATTACCAGCGCCAGTTCTCCTCTGATCACCGGTAATTTTCTGTTACTTTGTAAATGACTGTCCTCCGCTGCTCCAGACATTTTAAAAAGCCTCCATTCTTTATGTGAAATATTTGATTATTTTTCTCATATAATTTAAGACTTTTTTTCAGGAAAGTCAATGAGCCGGCAACAAATGCGGATAAAATATCTACATTCGCCACCGGCTCATATATTATTTTGCATAAAAAATATTTTTTATTTCTTCAGATAAAATTCCATGTATACAGGATCGTGATCGGAATAGGAATATCCGGTATTTACATTTTCATATTTTGTACATTCCACATTATCTGAAATAATAAATCCGTCCAGCGTCACGGTATACGTCTCACCGGGTACATATTCCATATCTGCGTTGCGGGCACTGTTCCAGAGATCTTTTTTTTCATCTTCGGACAGCTGATCCAGACAAAAGGAAAAATGCTCCGGGAGTTCTGACCGCGGAAATGGGTAGGCCCAGGATTCAGGTTCTGCTTCCTCTGAATCGTCAGTATCTGCCTGCGTATCGCTGCTTTCGTTGGCTTCATCTGATTCTTTCGATTCTGCAGATTGCGTATCCGCAGCCTTCAGATCATGGTTGAAATCCCCACCGCAGATCACATAATTCCCAGCCTCATACTCTTTCTGCATATCTTCACTGAGCATCCGGATCTGGCCTTCCCGGATAGCATCGCTGTTTCCGTAAGCAGACATATGCAGTTCAAAGATCACCAGTTCTTTTCCGTTATCCACCGGCACCCTTGATCGTTTCCTTTACACTGTCCTTGCTTTTCGCCCAGGAGGATTTTTCGCCATCCATAAAGAAGCTGAAATCCGGGGTGTAGGCACCAAAACCGATATTATATGTAAGTGCGGAGTATTTTTCCCCGGTTGTAATGGCATCACCTAATGATGTGTTGTCTGAAATTGTCTCAACCTGCAGTTCCTGGTTGTCCTCGATGCGGTGGTAGCTGGCATAAAGATAGATAATGTACACCGCCAGGATCAGCACGATCGCAAGAATGATAATGCCGATCACTTTCAGGATTTTTCTTTGCTTTTGTGTTCATGGTTCACCTGCTTTCTTTATATCTGTTAATAACTCTTTTAACATATTTTTCCAATAAGCGGATAAAATCATCCGCATTCGCTGCTTGCTCATAACCGAATAACTTTTCCGCAGTTTATATAAAAAATATGTACGCCTAAGCCATTGCTTATATTTCTTCACAATTGTAGCAGTAACCCTTCCTAGTTCGGTTAATTTCCCAGATTTCTATAATTGTAACATGGTTGCATAGCCGGTGCATCAGAAAAAACAAAAAGCCCCGAAATTTTTATAATCTCGAGACTTTTTGCAATCCTGACGCACATCCTCACGCCCGTACATCCTTCTTCTTCAAGATCCACCCGGCCAGTACAAACAACACCATCAGCCACAAAACACAGCTCAGAACAAACAGTCCATAACCGCCGCTTAGCACATCCTCTTTTTTATTCGCATTCATCCCAGCCTGCATCAGACAATACGGCCAGGCCAGTGCAAAACCTTTCGATCCTGCAAACATGCCGGTAACACCTCCCACCAATCCCAGAAAGATCGGCACTGCGAAGCTTCGGATCATCATAGCAAGAACCAACTGTGCAGCAATAACAGCCAGCGCTCCCACAGCTCCTCTCAGAAGAAAAAATGGCAGTCTCATTGATGGCCAGCCTGACAGATGTGCGAAGATTTTTCCACAAAATACATACAGTACAAATACAAATATATGTGTAAGCAGAGCCAGTTTTGCCACCACCGCAAATTTCGCTATGAACAGGTCCAGCGGCTTTACCGGACTTGCCATGATCAGATTCCAATTATGCCCAAGATGTTCCAGCCGCCACAGATATGCTGCATAGGCCGCAACCATGGCTGGAAAGAAAAACATGGAATAAAACAACGTATGCTGTGTCCACAGACTGTACCATCCGTCCTTGAGGATTTCCAGATTCTGCAAATAATTGAAAGTTCCATATCCGGCAGAGATCACCGGCAGGAGAAAAAACATCGCCCAGATCGGGGACGCGTGAAGTTTCCGGTTTTCTGCTGCAATGCATCGTTTTAACATCTTCTACACCTCCTGTTTCTGCACTTTTCGCCATGCCACATAAAACAACACGGCTCCCAGCACAACGGTAAAGATCAGCAGGCCCCAGTTAAATGGCCGTGTACCATAAGTAACCATATGAGTAATTTTATCCCAGTTTGCCACTTCGTAAGCCCCCAGCGGAACAAAATATCCCCACGGCACAAAGTAACTAACAATCTGCGGCATAAATGCAGAAAACAGTCCCACCAATGCACCCACAATTCCAACGCAAAGCGCCAGCACCGGATTCCCAGATATTAATATAAGAAGAAATTCCAAGAAAAAAAGCATCAGGTTCACTGCCAGGATACACACTGTCATATAAAGAAACTGGTCTACAGGAAATACTTCCGTATATCCATGGATTTTTCCAAGAAAAACTACGCTTCCCATTTCCAGAGTTGTTATCAACAGAATCTCCAGGATTCCGAACAATGCTTTCCCCATAAATAAATTTCTGCGGCTTTGCAGCGTATAAAGCAGTTTCGTGGTATTTCCCTTAACCTCCATATCCCACAACCGGCTGGACAGCAATGACATCATGACGGGCAAAATGATCGTATTGATAACAGGAACGCTGTAAAATAATGCGCTGTATCCATTAGCCAGTTCCTCCGGACTGGACGGTGACAGGCCGCCTACCCAGATTATCATAAGCACCGGCACCAACAGACAAAGCAGAAGGTCGTGCCTGTGGCGGGCTTTCTTAAGTTCTACCTGAAATGCTTTGGTCATGTCACGCCACCTCCCCACGATCCTGCGTCAGACTGAGGAAAATTTCCTCCAGATTTTTTGTCTGGGAAGTTACTCCCACAACTCCCGCGCCACTTTGCGCCAGAACGCTGACAAGGGCTGCCAGAACCTGGTCAGAAAGAGGTGGCAGTTGTAAAACGTCTGGCTGGTGCTCTGCTGTAACTGCCTTGATTCCCTGCTTCTGCAAAATAGTGATGCTTCTTTGGACGTCAAGAACACGAAGCAGAATACCACCCCGGCTGTGCTTCTGAAGTTCCTTCAGAGAGCCTTCAAAGAGCATTTTTCCATGATGATTTAAGATTCCGATCTGTGTGACCATCTGCTCGATCTCCCCCAATAGATGACTGGAGATCATGACAGTCGCTCCCGTTCTCTCCGACATGGAAGCAATCAGACTTCGCATTTCCTGAATTCCTGCCGGATCAAGACCGTTGGTTGGTTCATCCAGGATCAGAAGTTTTGGCTTTCCAAGTAGTGCCATTGCAATACCAAGACGCTGTTTCATGCCAAGAGAATACTGACCGACTTTCCGGTTTGCATCAGAAGTCAGATCAACCACTTCCAATACCCGGTCAATGTCTTTGTGGGTGATTCCTTTCAGGTCTGCAATAATAGAGAGATTTTCCCGTGCTGTGAGATGCAGATATCCGGATGGAGACTCGATCAGGCTTCCTGTCTGTTTCAATAATGTTATACGATTTTCCTGATCCATGGTTTTTCCAAGCAACTGAACGCTTCCACTGGTAGGATGCGCCAGACCAAGAAGCATCTTCATAGTGGTAGATTTCCCTGCACCGTTCGGTCCCAGAAAGCCATACACACAGCCCTGTGGAACTGAGAGATTCAGATGGTCTACGACTATTCGGCCATTGTAACTTTTACAGAGATTGTGAGTTTCAATAACAGATTTCATAATGTTCACTCCTGTTTTTTGATTGTTTTTGTTTTTTGGAATGAATTTAGTTTATATCTGTTGCCTTAATCTCAGTTGTTGCTTAGCTTAAATTTGGCTTAAGTTTTTGTGGGATAGATAGTATTAATCATAAAGTATGTTATAGTAAAACCAGTACATATTAAAGCAACATGACTGGATATTCTCAATCTACATTCACTACGTAGTTCTTATCAGACAACCATTTTGAGCTTATCAGGAAGATTTTGTACTCCTCCTGGTATATCCGCTTGCCAATACGCAGTTTTTCTTTAACTTGCATTTTATTCCACCAGGAAAGACGAGGACCACAACAATGAACACTATATATGAAACTCAAATTTTAATCGTAGATGACAACCAAGACCTTCTCCATCTGCTCTGTGAACAGCTATCCGGCGCAGGCTACCAGCATATCCAAACTGCCACAAATTGTGCAACCGCAAAAGCTGCTTTCCTGAATGAACAGCCTCAGCTGATGATCCTGGATATCAACCTGCCGGACGGCGATGGCTTTTCCTTATTTCGAACTTTGCGGGCTAAAGCTGATACTCCGGCATTATTTCTTTCCGCCCGTGATGCAGACGCAGACCGTTTATTCGGACTTGGTCTGGGTGCAGACGATTACCTTACCAAACCATTTCTGATACAGGAGCTCCTCCTTCGTGTCCAGCATATTCTTCAGCGTTCTTACCGCACAGAACTCTCTTCCGCCCAAATGATAACGCTGAAACTTGGCGACCGAAGTGTAAATCTCAATGATGCTCTTGTTTTTTTACCGGACGGAAGCCGCACTGCGTTGACCGCCACGGAGCTTTCTCTGCTGCGTAAACTGACAGAAAACCGCGGCCATATTGTAACTTACGACGCGCTTTGCTCCGCTGTCTGGGGCGCCGATTATTATGGCTATGAAAACAGCCTTGGCGTACATATCCGACACCTGCGCCAGAAGCTGGAAGAAAACCCCAGCCAGCCTCATTATCTCATCACAGTACGTGGCATTGGCTACAAACTGGCAAAGGAGGTCTGACATGAAAACTTTTATCCGCCTGATCCGGCGCTATGTACTGACTGCTATAGCTGTTGTTCTACTGTTTTTATTTCTTGGAACCGGGATGATCGTCTGGATCAGCTGGCGGGAAGGTAGCCGTCTGCCACAACAGGAATATACCGCCAGCAAAATCGCTGATTCCATGGCGGAAAACAAGAACGGGCTTAGCTTTGGTTCTGCTCATACTCCTCAAGAGTGGATGGATGGTTACTCCTGGGCTATGGTAATTGATGATTATGGTTATGTGAAATGGAATTATCTGCTGCCTGACAAATTAAACCACCACTATACTTCCGGTGATATTGCAAGTTTCGCCCGCTGGTACCTGGATGATTATCCCGTATTCTGCTGGAAGGAAAGTTATGGACTGTTTGTGATCGGTCTTCCAAAAGGAAGTCTCTGGAAATACAGTCTTTATAATTCTCCGGAAGTCCTACGCGATATAGCCCATAACGTTCCTATGATGTTTCTGAGCTTGCTGCTTTTGGGACTGATCTTCTGTCTCTGGCTTGGATGGCGCGGGACAAAACGCTTGAAAATTGTGGCAACGGGATTAGATTCCCTTGCAGAAGGACAGACAGTACAACTGCCAACGAACGGCTTCACCGGAGAACTGGCTGAAAAATTAAACCAGACCAGTGCGCAGCTGCAAAAAAGAAATGAAATGCTTACAAGACGTGATAATACAAGAACACAGTGGATCGCAGGTGTCAGTCACGATATCCGCACACCTCTGGCCCTGATCCTTGGATGTGGAGAACAGCTGGAGCATGATGTTGCGCTCCCTGATGCCGCCCGTCAGAAAGCTGCCGATATCCGCACCCAGTGCGAAAAATTACGCAGCCTGATTGATGATCTGAACCTGACCAGCAAGCTGGAATACGGCGCACAGCCTCTCAGAAAAGAAGCTTTTGCTGCCGGTCCATTATTCCGTAATCTGATCGCACAGTTTTATGACACCCCTCTGGCTGAAAACTGCGAAATTTCTCTGGTACAGTCCGATGCTGCTGAACACGCACAACTTTCCGCAGACCGCGCCCTTCTCAGTCGCCTGCTGGAAAATCTTCTGAATAACAGCATCCGGCATAATACTGATCTTATAGAAATTTCTGGTCTTGTGGAAATTTCTGTTCACACAGAGATAGAAATAGCAGAGAATCTTTTCCGCCTGACAGTAACAGATAACGGAAAAGGCTATCCTCCGGAAGTTCTCGCAACTCTTCATTCTGACGAAACACCCGATAATACACCGCACATTCTGGGGCTCCATGTCGTAGAACAGATTGCCACAGCCCACGGTGGAAAGACCCTCTTCTGCCAGAATGTCCCTGCTGGTGCGAAAGCGGTTGTGTGGCTGCCGGTGGAATAACATCCGTTGCCGCCACCAATACCAACATTATTTCTATATATTTTTCAATCAAACAGCTCCGTATAAAACAGCTGCTTAGGACTTTTAGGTTTATCTGGTATACTCATTTTTATTATTCCTTTATCAACTAAAGGCATTATATGCGTTTGAATTGCATAAGTAACAGAACTTAAACCTAAATAATTACATATTTCTTTTCTTGTTCGCGGCGTTTTACAAAAAAGAATTAATTCCCTATTTTCTACTGATTCAGGAATATTTTTTTCTTCTCCATATTTATACAGTTTTACAATAAAACAACCTCTTTCATCTAAAAATTCAGGTTGTGGTAAATTGTACTCCTGCATCGTTCTGCGAATTGTTGGAATTCCAGAATATCGATTTTCTGTAATTTTCATCACCTCTAATTCCGAGGCAATTACTGGATTTCTGGTATCTGGTTGCACTTTTCCCAACTGATCAATTCGTATTCTTCCATACAATCCACCTGGATTTTTGATTTCAATTCTATCCTCATACATTATTAATTGTATCGGCATGCCCTCTGTATGAATACTATAATCACGGTGTACTAAAGCATTTAATATTGCTTCTCTAATTGCTGTAATTGGGTAGTCCGTTCGATCCTCACGTTTTCCTGTCAAAGGATTAATAATGGTCTTCATTCGCATATTTCTACTTACAAACTTCATTGCTCCCTCAAGCATGTCCGATATATTTCCTTCTATTCTTTGATTATCTAAAAATCTCTCTCCTTGCTCACCGATTTCTCCCATCTCTTTTCCTGGAATAACTGTTGCAATAATACATAATTGAGGAAAATAAGCTTGGGGATATGGGCTAAAATTCATTACAGAACTTAATGTAATCCCATCATTCCGTTTTATACTCATCAACTCATAAATCTCATTGTCTGGTATAACTGCCAAGCGTGCTTTTCCTTTCTTCAATAATCCAATATATTCTGCTAATAGCACCTGATCCAATGAAGCAAATGAAGCCCTCTCAATTACCCTTATATCATCCTGATATTTTTTTCTATAAGCCTCATAACTATATACTTCATATTCTGTCATAGGCTCGTCACTGTCTCCTACACGTATAAACGAGCCCTTTACTCTTCCCCTTCCACGATAAAAAACCGGTCTATCTGAAATATCTGCACCAGGTATTTCAGCAGAAACAAAATATTTTCCATTTTTTTCTGCAACTGTAAGCTGTGGTCTAACAACTGGTTCCATCTGCAAACATTGCTCATTTATTTTCTTCTGGATATCTTGCGGATCATATACTCCCACTTCTTTAAAATTTTGCTTTTCATCCACACCAAAAATAATAATTCCTCCATCATCCTGATTGGAAAAACTAGACAATGAATCATACAAATGTTTGGGGCACCCTTGTTCTGCACTTTTTATCTCTAATGTAGGAGTTTCACACTTAAATTTCTGAATCAATTCTAATTTTTCAATTAATTCTTCGTTTGTCATTTTAGTTCCTCCATTTTTTTCATATTCTAACATTATATTTAAGTTTATTCAAGGAACTCAAATATTATTCAAGAAACTAAAATAGGAACTCAAATCATTTAGGTTCCTATTATATACTTATCTGCATTTATTTTCGAATTGCATAATATATCCATGCCAAATTTTTCTTATCTACTAGGATTTCATAATACTACTTCCCCTGCCTTGCAAAACCAGACTAATGTATTGTATGGTATGCACATAGTTCTTTTCCTGTTCTCATGCTATTTACTTTCTGAAAAAAGACGCATCGCATTATCAAACTCTCCGCATTGTAAAGTATCTTTTTCAATCTCAACTTTCATTATACTTTTCATCAACCAAGAACACATCCTATTAGTTTGTGATCTTTGTTTAATTTTCTCTGTATCGAGTCCCATATCCCTTAAGCTTATGATTCTATACAATTCCTTACACAGACTGGCAACATTCAATAAATCATCAAATTTCATTGTCACCGGTACTCTATTAGAAGAATGAGTATAAAAATTCCTATCATTCACAATATCATTTATAAGTTTTTCCTTTTCCCCTACAAATTTAGTTTTAGATATTTCTATAAAACAATTGCAACCTTTATATAAATAATCTTTCACCGCTTTTCTAAATGATATACCTGAATATCCAAGCCCCTTTTCAACCAATTCTTTTTCGTCTTCATTTTCAAGTTTACTCATTAATTCTTTCTTCTTTTCTTCAAATTCTTTAATTTCTTTTTCCTCATCTGTATATGCCTGAGTATACCCTTCAATCAATTGCATTGCAGCTAAAAATTTGTTTATTGTTACAATTTTCACATCTTCATCAAGTAGAATTCTTCCATACGCTTGCTGTGCATTATATATTTTTCTATAATTAGAGAACCAATACTTCATTGCTTGCTCTAAATTTTGAAAATCTGTTATCTTATATAAACTACTCCTTTTAAAAGATATAGAATCCATCGTATCATTTTTCAATACATTTAGCTTTTCTTTCGGAAAATTACAAATTCCTATAACTTCTACCATTTTATTACTTTCAGTACAATTTAAAGAATTAACAGTAACATTTTCTCCTGCCAATACCGAAAAAAAGTCCACTATTATATATAAATTTCTTTTTATCTCCTCCATATCTATAGCTGAATTAAACTTCCATATAATATAATGTGCAAATCCAATGGAAAAAGATTCTTTTCTATATTGATATCTCGGATAAACACAAAATGTTAATTCCCCGTTTTCTAACTGCACAACTTTATTTTCTATATTAATTGGTATATCAATTTTATGATAAAATAAAATATCCATATAATTTTTATTCATGTCATACGGGCATAAACCAATTAACTCATTTCCCTCCGTTATTTCAAAGCGAATCTCTTGAAATTTAGATGTATTTGTATAAGCCCTTTCACCCTTAAACAATATATCTGCCTGCAGTTCAAGTTTAAAATAATTATCCATTCCTCCTGACGCTGATTTGAAATTCAATCCAACTGCCGTTATCATTTCTCCTTCTTCTAATTCAATTACCAAATATTGGTTTATTTCTTCTCTCACCAAATTTACAATATCTCTTGAAACTCTGTAAAGCGTAATCATACCTTGATAAAATTTATTAATACTTATTTCTGCCCTACTATCCATTTCTACTTTATTTATATAAAGAAGCTTTCCTGAAAAGCCAGTTTTTGATTTTATACTCATATTACCCCTCTGTTATATAAACTCTCTAGCACCAAATATATTTAACAGCATTCTCTCCAAACAATATTAAATATTATAAATATTCTCTTCTTTACCTAGATTTTTAAATATACTTTTTTATTTTAGCATATTTTATAGAACAGAAAAACCCCGGAAATCTTACGGTTCCGAGGGTCTTCTTAATAATCATCTTTTTATTCTTCATTTTTTACGCCCAACTCTTCTACTGATCAATTTTTTATACTCTATCGAACTAACACGTATCCATTCCTGCTGCTCTCTACAATATTGAGAAATTATCATGCAATATGAATCAAATTCTTCTAACAGTTCCTTTCCTGTTCTATGATATTCAATAATGTAATCCTCTGTATTTTCTATTGCTGCTCTTTCCAAATATCCACAGCCTTTTAAATTCATTAATGTATCAAACAAGTCAACTTGAATTGTATATACAACTAAAATTTTTTGAATAGAATTTATTATTTCTTCTCTTATCTCATAATCCTTAGCCAAATCATTATTATAATTTTCCCTTAGTTTAAAACATGGTGTTATAACATATCGGTAAAGTTCCTGGCATAGTGCCTCATTCACTGCTGGAGCCTTTTTATACTCTGGTATGATAACCTGAAAAATAAAAAATATTTCTGCAGCAATTAAAGAAATAGCTATATTAAAAAGAAATTCTCCCACATCCCACAACCAATTTACAACATTGAAAGCACTAATTATTGAGCTGCATTTGAATATTAAATATATCACGCAATATAATATGGCTACTACTCCAACAATAAAAACCTTTCGATACATTTTTCCAAAATATATCAGAATATTTTCCTGTGGTCTTTTCACCATATAATCATCTCTTCCGCCACCTCTAAACTCTAGCTTTTTCATATTTTCTCTCCCTCAACAATCTTCATTATATCATCTGTCTTTTCGTAAAAGAAAGCTTTATTTTATGTAAATGATAGGAATCAAAATACCTTGACAAATGCAGGACATGAAACTTGAGATAATGTCATTAAAACGTATAATCTGACATAATCCTTAATCACATTTCTGCTTCATAGGTAAATCTACTCTCTCTATTATTGGATTTGCGAAAAATATTTATCCTTCCAACAGAAAAACCCGTAGAACCGAAGTTCTACGGGCATCTTACGCTTGGACACAATGTACCTAACGGTACGCAATATATATTAAATAAGGATGTTATACTAATTAACGATTACTCGATGATTGTAGCAACACGTCCTGATCCTACAGTACGTCCACCTTCACGGATAGCGAATGTAAGACCCTGGCTCATAGCGATCGGATGAATCAGCTCGATTGTCATCTCGATGTTATCTCCAGGCATGCACATCTCTGTTCCCTCTGGAAGGTTGCAAACACCTGTTACGTCTGTTGTTCTGAAATAGAACTGCGGACGATAGTTGTTGAAGAATGGTGTATGACGGCCACCCTCGTCTTTAGTCAGAA
>CAJLTE010000083.1 GCA_905209435.1 uncultured Blautia sp.
GCTCTCATGTTCACTGGCTGACAGGAACTGCTTCTACTGTAATGGTAGGATGTGTAGAAGGTATCCTGGGACTTCGCCCTGACCTTGGCGGTCTTCGCCTGTCTCCTTCCGTGCCAAGAGACTGGAAGCACTTTGAGATTGAGAAAGTTTTTCGTGGAAAACAGCTTCATATCTCCGTAGAAAATCCAGACGGAAAGGAATCCGGCTGTAATAGCCTGACTCTTAATGGTCAAAAACTGACAGATAACTATATTCCTGAAAAACTTCTTCATAATAGCAATGAAATCGTACTGACACTTTAATCTGATAAACTTAACATCATTCTTTTATAGATAATATCTGTTAAAATATACATAACTGTTCAGTACCTTTGCGGAATAGCAGGTTGCTGAATAGTTACAAATATACAATATATAACTCATATATTCCATACGATACACATATTCAAAATACATATATTCACGATATCAGGGTCAAAAACAAGATGGCCCTGGTATCATCCTCATTACTATTATCTTTCCTTGTTTATAAAAATAAGCAGTTACTTCAGGAAATTATTTTTCCTGTACGTAACCGCTTATTTTAATATTTTATTTAGCCTGTCCCGTTTTCAATTCCGGTTCCGCTGCAACATGAAGTTCTTTCTCTATATCCCAGTGCATCATATAATGTTCATCCCTATATTTACCAGGTGTCATTCCTACAACTTCACGAAACTGCTGGATAAAATGGCTCTGGGAAGAAAAGGAAAGACGGTTTGCAATCTCAATAATTGGATAATCACTGTACTGCAAAAGGTTCTTTGCCATTTCTATCTTCTGTCTGCGGATATAGGCACTGACAGATATTCCTGTTTCTTTTTTAAATAATCTTGAAAGATAACTTGCAGATACTCCTAATGAGTCTGCAAGATCCTCTATTGTAATACGTTCTTTGACATGAGAATAAATGTATTCTTTGCTTGCATTAATATGTTTTGAATAAGTATTATCTCTGAAATATCTGCGCATTTTTTCAGTATAGTCCATTACCATCTCATCATGCAAGCTCTGAACTCCTTCCACTGTATGAATATCATCCAGCTTCTGAATATAAAAATCGCTCAGACGAAATGCCTGTTCCATCTCCATCCCATTCTGTTTGCAGAGTCTTGTGATCATTGCCGTCGTTATGACAAAATGATATTTTATATTTGTAACTGCATTCTTTGACAATACCCCTACGCCATCGCATTCTATAAATCTCTGCTGCTCACAATTCTTCTTAACAGCTTCAACATCTCCACTTGCAACTGCACGATAGAATAGTAATTCCTCTGTTGGTTCTCTATGCTCAATTTCATCAAACTCATCTTCTGCCTCAAAAAGAAGCCATTCATTCTGATAACTCATTTGTTTCTCCTATGCCAATGCCAATAAATCTTTTCCTTCCTTCAATCTTTCATAAAATTGTATATAAAAATCCTGATTCTCATCATAAGGCTTCATATAAAATCTGTTTACTACGAAAAGATTCAAATTTCGGATTAATTCCGGATTCTCAGCATTGTACAGAACTTCCTGTACATCTAGCAAAAAATAATGCCAGTCATTGACAAATTTCTCATAATTTTTCAGATCCGGTGTATCGATCCATTTTTTTACTTTGATCTTGCTGCGGTTTGTTTTTGGACATTCGTGAACCTGAAGAATGTATTTAAAGCCGCCGTCTTCATAAAACCTTCCCAGAGGGAACAATCTGCAGAATCCCGGTCTGATGGCATGAATGCTGCAACGGCCTTCTCTGTTGAGGAAAACACATTGCTCATTCGCACCGGTCATTCGAAGATGTGGCAGGATATTACCATCTGATACGCCCAGTTCCAGGCATTCCTGCAGAAGCTGTTCTGCCGGTTTCTTCAATCCTATTGATAATCTGTGTACATCAAATGGGTCTAAGATCACAGAATCGCCCATACCCTGACAACAGTCACAGCAACCTTCACAATTGTGGCTGTCTGCTTTTACCATATCATTAGAATCATATAATTTTCCATCTGAAATTTCTTCCAGTGTTTGTTCTCTGCGCATAATGTATGCCGTATCCTTTCATTACAGGCAAAACTCTTATTCACCTGCCAAGTTTCTTTCAGTTAGAATGCCTCTAATCCGGTTACGCCCCAGTCAGAAGCAAGTTCTTTCATTCCATCAAGAACTTCTTCTCTGGAATATCCGTTGTCATCCAGGAAATCTCCGTCCATATCATTCAGGTACAGATAAAAGGTCAGGGCCAGTTCCAGATAGTCTACATCATCCTCTACCATGCCTACATAGAGTTCATTCTCTGCTTCGTTGATCTTACCTTCTTCTGCAAGTTTCATGATCGTTGCAAAGAGTTTATCTGCTTCTGTATAATCTGCTTCATTCTCCGGAAGAGTATAATTCGGCTGCTGTTCATGAAGCAGAAGCTTCGCGATCAATCTTCCTACATCCTGAATATTTCTTATCATGTGGTCATCCTGTACTGCCATATCTGTTTCATCCTTTCTGATTTTTCGTTCTATATCTTATTTCTCTCATTTATTTTTCTGAAATATATCATTGGTC
Organism: uncultured Blautia sp.; assembly: GCA_905209435.1. Next base: position 2,586 of record CAJLTE010000083.1, read on the forward strand.
TTTAATCCAGTTTCAGTCCTGCAAGCGCCTGTGCAAATGCATTATTTACCGGCTCTTTGGCTTCTTTCTGCTGCTGTCTCATATATTTCTGAACATCACGCTTATTGACTCCTGCCCCTTCTTTGGCTCTCCTTGCCTGGAATGCAGATAATTTTTCTTTGTATCCACAGGCACAGATAAACGTTTCTTCTTTGCCTTTTACATACATTTCCATACGTTTATGACATTTCGGGCAACGCGCATTTGTAGTTCTGGAAACTGTCTCCCTGTATCCGCATTCTCTGTCCTGACATACCAGCATTTTTGCATTCTTTCCGTTAACTGCAAGAAGTTTCTTACCACAGTTCGGACAGATCTTATTTGTCAGATTGTCATGGCGGAAGGTTCCCTGTCCTGTTTTAATCTCATCCACAATATCACAGGTATAATTTCGTATTTCTTTTAAAAATGTTTCCTGCTTCATCTTTCCTTTGGCAATATTCCCAAGCTTCATTTCCCAGTCTGCAGTCAGTTCCGGTTTCCGCAGTTCCTCAGGCACCAGTTCCAGAAGCTGTTTTGCCTTGGAAGTCAGATAGATCTCATTACCTTTCTTCTCCATCAGGAAACTGTTAAAAAGTTTCTCAATAATATCTGCTCTTGTGGCAACGGTTCCGAGACCGCCTGTCTCTCCAAGCGTCTTCACAGCTTTTGCATCGCGGCTCTCCATATAGCGTACAGGGTTTTCCATCGCAGCAAGAAGTGTAGCTTCTGTAAATCTTGCGGGCGGTTTCGTCTTGCCTGTATTCACAGATATATGTTCAATATGCAGTTTTTCACCTTTCTTCACCTCAGGAAGTTTCTGATCTTTCAGCTTCTGTGCATCATCTGCTGCATCCTCATCTTCATCTGTGTCCGCATTTTCGTACACTTCTTTCCATCCGGCACTTTTTACAACCTTTCCACTGGCTGCGAAGAGTTCTCCCGCTGCTGTTCCCTCCATGCTCACCTGCTCATAAACGAAAGGTGGATACAACACACTCAGGAATCTGCGGACTACCATATCGTAGATCTTGCGTTCTTCATTCGTCATATGATCAAGCTGTACAAACTGCTCAGTAGGAATGATCGCATGATGGTCACTGACCTTTTTATCGTCCACAAAACTTGCATTTGCACGAACCGGCTGATTCATCAATACACCTGCAAGCTTTCTGTACGGCCCCACTGCGCAGGCTTTCAGACGCTCTTTGATCGTAGGCACAATGTCCTTACCGATATATCTGGAGTCTGTTCTCGGATACGTAAGGACTTTATGATTTTCGTACAGGCGCTGCATAATGTTCAGCGTCTGTTTTGCAGAGTATCCGTATCTCTGGTTTGCCTCCCTCTGCAATGTAGTCAGATCATACAGACCCGGCGCAAAAGATTTCTTCTCTTTGCTGATTACAGAAGATACTTCCAGTGCCTGATTCCGGGCAGCGGATGCAATCTCCTCAGCTCTCTCTTTACTAAAAGTTCTGAAACGCTTACTCTTTGGTTCTTTCCATGTCCAGGTAACATTTCCTGCTTTCAGAGTAAGCCCGTAATACTCCTTTGGCTTAAATGCACGAATCTCCTCTTCTCGTTTCGCAATCATTGCCAGAGTCGGAGTCTGTACACGTCCACATGAAAGCTGGGCATTATATTTGCAGGTGAGTGCTCTGGTTCCGTTCATCCCTACCAGCCAGTCAGCTTCTGCTCTTGCCACTGCCGCTCTGTACAGATTATCGTACTCATGACCGTTTTTCAAATTTGCAAAACCTTCTTTGATAGCCTTATCTGTTACAGATGAGATCCACAGTCTGCGAATTGGCTTATGGCAATCTGCTTTGTCAAGAATCCAGCGGGCTACCAGTTCACCTTCACGACCGGCATCTGTAGCAATTATGATATCTTTGATATCTTTTCTGTACAGTTGTGTTTTTACTGCATTGTACTGTTTGCCTGTCTGACGGATAACTACTAGTTTCATCCGATCCGGCATCATGGGAAGTGTCGACATTTCCCACTTCATATATTTTTTATCATATTCCTCCGGATCTGCCAGAGTCACAAGATGGCCCAATGCCCAGGTAACTACATATTCTTTGCCCTCCAAAGTGCCGTTCCCCTTCTGGTTACATTGGAGAACCCTTGCAATGTCTCTTGCCACAGATGGTTTCTCTGCTATTACTAATGATTTCATAAATAACTCCTTTAAAAATCTACAGCCAGGGCACTGACAGCCCTGACCGCCGATTTCTCACTGTTGTTTATGCTTACAACAGCTTCTTCTCTTAGAAAAGTATAGCATAGATAGACTGCCTATTCCAGCATTCGGTTTATAAAATGCACATTTTTTTGCAGTTTTCTTTATAAAATTTTTATATACTTTATGAGAAAATTTATTTGTAAAAAAAGTATGAAGATGATATGATATTGAAAGAAAGAAATCGTAACAATTTTAATACAACTTATACAAGGAAGGTGACATCGTGAAGCGTTTTATTGCCAAATACCGACACGGACTTGTAATTAGTATTTACAGTATTATTTATATCCTGATGTTCAGTTATCTGGAACATCGGCCGGTTCACAGCTATCATATCGTACATACAGTTTTTGATGACTGGATTCCATTTTGTGAATTTTTCATCGTGCCTTATATGTTATGGTTTCCATATATGATTCTGGCTGTAATTTATTTTATCTTTTTTAATAAGAATAAGCACGAGTATTATCAGCTGGCATTTAATCTTATGATGGGAATGACCATTTTCCTTATCATTTCCTATGTTTACCCAAATGCCCAGCATATCCGCCCGACAGAATTTCCAAGGGACAACATTTTTACAGATGCTGTGAAATGGCTGTACCGTACAGATACTCCTACGAATATTCTTCCGAGTATTCATGTGTTTAACTCTCTTGCGATCCATATGTCGCTTACGAACTGTGAGGCACTGCGTGATAAGAAACTTGTAAAAGCAGCATCTTTTACACTTACATCGCTGATCATCATGTCCACAATGTTCCTGAAACAGCATTCTGTGATCGATGTATGCATGGGTTCCACTCTTGCATTATTCGGCTTCCTGGTTTTTTATCCAAGAAAGGCAGCTGAATCTTCCAGAGCAGGCTACTTCAGCAAAGCCGAAAGAAAGAAAAGTGAAAATTAATTTCCAAAAAGCAAAAAGCAGAACTCCTGGCTGAAACCATTATTTGTTTCTTATCAGGTGTTCTGCTTTTATATATTCTTAATCTCCTCTTCTGCTTACCACTGAAATCAGGCAAATATTCACAATTGAAGCGAGTGACTTACTTAATTTGATTAATTGAATCCATAAAATTTCTGACTGATCTTATAAGCCGCTACTGACATCTTTCTGCCGCCCCTTCCAGGAAGGTTCATAACTCTGCCGAAGAGACTGTGACGAAGTCTTCTGTATACAGCACGATTCTGTGTCTTGATGTATTCAAGAAGTTCTTTCTTCTTCTCCAGTGATTCCTCTGTATTTGCTCTGATCAGCATGATGGATGATACCGTTGTAATAATATCCAGATAACTGAACATATAATTTCTCAGACGTTTATCTGTATTCGGACAATTAATATAAGCGTCTACCATCAGCTTATTTACACGGATCTGCTGATCGATACGTTTGATCATTACTTTCTCATTTACAGACTGGTCATCTCTGCCGATAAAATAGCGATAGAAATTCACATCCAGATAATACAGATTCTTTACATATGGAAGTGGTTCAAACGCAAACAAATTATCTACATAAAATGTATGTTTCGGCAGTTCCAGACCACATTCATGAAGCAGTTTGGTACGATAGATCATAGAATGCATCAGGAGATATTTCCCCTTAGGCATATGCTTTACTTCTTCCCAGCCAAACACTTTGTCCTGCGGCAGGCATCTGCGGTACTGCATTACTTTCTTACGGGTCGCACCCTGCTTCTCATATACGAAATTACTGATCAGAAGATCTACTGTCTGCGGACCTCTGAGCAGTTCATATAACGTCTCCAGAATTTTAATATATGCTTCTTTATTTACCCAGTCATCGCTGTCTACTACTTTGAAATACAGCCCTGTAGCGTTTCTGATACCTGCGTTCACTGCCTCTCCGTGACCACCGTTCTCCTGATGAATAGCCTTTACGATCGTAGGATATTTCGCAGCATAGGCATCTGCAATCTCTGCAGTTCTGTCCGAAGATCCATCATCAACGACAAGAATCTCCACTTCTTCTCCTCCCACTAATAATGACTCTATACATTTCTCCATATAATCTTGAGAATTATAACATGGAATCGCAATACTTAACAGTTTCATCTTGTTTCCTCCTTGATATACTTTGCATACGCTCCAAAAGCAGATGGAATTGCGTATTGTTTACCTGACTGTTCTTTATCTGCAAAAATAAGTTCTCTGTCCTGTGCTTTTTTAAGAGATGATACTTTTATCCTGTACGCCTGCATTCTCCATTCAATATGAGAAAAAATATGCTTCGCAGGCGGCAGCTTCTCGATATACAGCGGATCAAGTCCCATCTTCTCCACATACAAAAGTGCCTCTTCCCTCTTTAAATGTCCCTGTATGTTAGGAAGTTCATACAAGCCAGCCAGAAGACCCTTTTCCGGCCTTTTCCTGATAGCTGTGCATTCACCATCCTGAATAATAAATACTGTTCTGTCCTCAAGCATTCTTGCTTTCTTTGGTGCTTTTACAGGAAGACTATCCACTTTATCATGTCTGTATGCAAGACAGACAGATGCTACAGGACACTCTCCACATTTCGCCTTTCCATTAGGAATGCATACCACAGCTCCAAGTTCCATCAGTGCCTGATTAAAATCTCCGGGACATTCCTCCGGCATGATTTCCTGCAACTGCTGCTCTATCTTTTTTCGTACGGCCTGTCTGCTGATGTCTTCAGCGCTTTCTGTAATCCTGGAAATCACACGCAGTACATTTCCATCTACTGCCGGAACATTTATTCCATATGCAATAGATGCGATGGCACCTGCTGTATAACTCCCTATTCCCTTTAACGACAGAAGCGCCTGATAATCTTCAGGTAATCTGCCATTATATTCTTTTTTTACCGTCTGAGCTGCTTCCTGCATATTCCGGACCCTGTTGTAATATCCCAGTCCTTCCCACAATTTCAAGAGCTTCTCCTGTGGACAGTCTGCCAGTGACTCTACATCCGGAAGCTCCGTGATAAATCTTTCAAAATAGGGCTTCACAGCCTCTACCCTGGTCTGCTGCAGCATGATCTCTGATACCCAGGTGTAATAGGCATTTCCCTTATCACGCCACGGAAGTATCCTTTTATTCTCTCTGTACCATTTTACCAGAGGTGTTACGATTTCTTCAAGCATGATTTCTCTCCATAATATAAATTTCAACCGGATCCTGTATTTCGATCGTGTCCTCCGTAACCAGACAGTCTCTGGCAATTAAATTTACACCAGCTTTCTGTGCACGCTGCAATACTTCTCCAAATGCAGGATGCGTATTCCAGTTCGGTTCAAATAACGTAATCCCCTTCATCTGAATTACAAACAGCAGGTACGCTTCATATCCATCCTTCATGCACCGGATCAGTTCTTCCACATGTTTTACCCCTCTCTCTGTAGGTGCATCAGGAAACCTGGCAATATTATGATCCTCAAGAGTCACACCTTTTACCTCGACAAATGCCTTTCGCTGTTCCGATTCCACATAAATATCAAATCTGGAATTTCCATAGGTTTTCTCTTGCTTTACTGTTACCTCTTCCGGAAAAAGGCCCCCTTTTCTGATCCACTCCACAGCTGCTTTGTTCGGAACCTGTGAATCCATATTGATCCATCTGCCGGATTTATTTACGCAGATCAGATCATATCGGGTCTTTCTTGCAGGGTTGGCACTCTTTTCCAGAATCACTTCTGCACCTGGTACCAGTAATTCTTTACATCTTCCTGTATTCTTTACATGTACAGTTTCTGTATGTCCCTGCAGATCTACCTGCGCAATAAAACGATTCGGCCGGCTTCGAAAAACTGCTCTTTCGATATTATCATATTTCATCTTTTTTCCTCATTTATTCTCTGCTGATTTTTTTATCTTATCATAAAATATCCAGAAACGCAAAAAAGGATCGTACACTCTCTTTCGATTGTATAACGGTCCTCTACCTGATTGCCTTATATTTTATTTTCTGCACTTCACTCTCAGATAATACATCAGGCCGACAATAATGATCAGCAGAACTACTATGTATCCGATCTTAAAAACCATTCCTGTTGTAAACATATCGAATCCTGTCAGGATACCGATCAGGATCAATGCTGCACCGCAGCCTTTCTCCATTTTCTTCTCATCATAAAGTTTCCTGCGTATCTCCGCATTTCCACCCTTCATAAAAACGCTTCCATGCCCTGTCAGAAGCATTACCCCTATCACAAGAGCAGCAACCGTCAGTATCAGATCCAAATAATCCATAAAATTTTCTCCCTCTCTGTATCACAATATAGTATCGGAGCTATTGCCTCTTGCAACAGCTCCGAAATATACTGCTTATTATTCTTTTGCAATTCTCTCGCTTAACTTAATAGAAGCATACAATCGGCACATTATACTCAATAATCTGGTAAAGCTCTGCTGCCTTCTCAGGCGGCATATTGATACATCCATGTGATCCACCTTCCATAAAACGGTCGCCACCAAAATACGGCTGCCAGTCTGCATCATGAAAACCAATACCACCGTTAAACGGCATCCAGTAATTTACCTTTGATTCATATTCATATTTACCATTTGCCAGCTGTTTGCCTCGAAGCACATCAGGACTCTTCTTATAGTAAAGTGTATAAATTCCTGACGGAGTCTGGCGATCTGTATATCTCATATCACCGGAAACAATGTCTGATTCAAAAATGTCTGCTCCATTCTGGTAATAGTACATATGTTGTTCAGACAGATCTACTTCTATATAAGTATTTCCGATATCATTATAACCATGAGCATTTGCAGTCATAGAGTAAACAGGTTCTCTGGTAGTCTGTGTACCTGACTGTATCTCCTGTGTCAATTCTGCCACCTCTGATGCCTGATCAATCTGCCATCCGTATGCAGAACCATAGACACTGACAGTTCTGCCGCTCGTTGTCTGAAATTCTCTTTCAGTTCCCACTGTGTCGTGCGCGGCTGCAAGCTGAGCCACATAATCAGCAATATGCTGCTGGAAAGATGCATCATCCATGATCAGCTGTCCCTTCTCATCAAAGTTCAGCCAGTCTTTGATCGTACTTCCGTCCAGCGTCACTGTTTCATCGCCAAAAGTATAGGTAATACTTGCTTTCGTAAAATTATTACATGCATCAAGTGACGCCTGCAGATCAGGATCATCACTGGTCACGTCTGCCTTTACATATACATCCGGATTACTGTCGAAATCAACAGATGTCTCATTGCCCGAAACAGCCTCAGAAAGCGCATTGTACGCTTCACGTAAGTTCAGTTCACTTCCTTCTGTTTCAGGAACGATTTCAAACTGCGAATCACCGTATGCAACATATGCATTCTCCGGTGCTACCTGATTCTCTTCCTGTGCGCAGCTCAGCGCTTTAACCTGTTCCTTGAGTTTTTCTTTATCATAAGTGGTATTCTCTGCCGCAGTATAACTCTTCTTTTCAAAATAGCCTCTGATCCATTCATATGGTTTCTGTTCCTTAAGAAGCTTAAGAATACTTCCGTCAGAAACATAACTATAACCGATCTGATCTCCGCTGATCGTCTCCGGATCCTGATTTCTGGCATCTACCTCTATGGAATAGTCCGCTACCGTCTTCGCGATTTCCTGTTCTGCTTCATACGCAGTCTTGCCGGAACAATTGATACCATTAATCGAAGTTCCCTCAAAGAATTTGTCAGAATAATAATATGACATACCTGCATATGCTGCACCTACACTTACCAGAACCATCGCTGCTGCAATTCCGGTAATCTTTAAAGCTTTGTGCTTCTTACGGACAGGCGGTTCATAAGGTGCAAGATCCTCGTCACTGATCGGCACATACGCGATCCGTCCAGGTCTCGCAGACTTGCGGGGTCTGTTTATTGTCTCTGTACTGCCCTCTGAGACTGTATTATTTCTTTCCTCTTTGTTGCCCATCTATTTTCTCCTCAATATAAGTGTTACTATTTACTTTATGATCAGTAACATACAAGTTGCTTTTGTCAGCTTTCTCATTATAACATAATTCTTCCAGTTTGCATGTACTATTCACTTTTTTCTTTAAAATTTTTTACATTTTATATAAATGGGCTGCTATCAGATAATTACTGTTCTGTTTTGCAGTTATTCTTATAATCCAAGTCTGCGTTTCATGTCTTTCATCACATAGAAATACATAAGAATCAAAAGTCCTCCTGCAAGTACCCACGCCATCGGGCTGGCCATACATGCTCCAAAATAACTCTTGTGAGCCGCTGCGATCATAGCTGTGATTCCTCGTCCCGCAAGCTCTGCTACGCCTGCCAGCATAGGAAGCAGTCCATATCCCATACCCTGGATACCATTTCGAAGAGCATTGACAAAATGCAGCGGAATAAAGAAAACAGCAACGCATTTAACATAAATATCAACCATAGGAATAACTTCTGCCGCATTATCTGAAATAAACAGATAGGACAGATATTTTCCAAAAAAGAAAATAATCACACCTGTCACAATGGCATAAATGATTCCAATGATATGTGCACTGTTAAATCCCTGTCTCACTCTGTCAAGCTTGCGGGCACCAATGTTCTGTGCATTGTAGGTTGCCATTGTAGTACCGATCGCAACATATGCCTGTGTAAAAATATTCTCAATTTTGTTTCCCGCTGTAAATGCAGCTACAGCATAAGATCCGAGAATATTCAGTGCAGACTGTACCATCATGGTTCCGATAGCTGTAATAGAATACTGAAGTCCCATAGGAATTCCAACCAGGATCTCTTTCCTGGCAATTTCCGGTCGTAATCTCCAGTCATTACTTTTCAGTCTCAGTTCCGGTACACATTTTATGATGTATACCAGGCAAAGGGCACCTGATACACCTTGCGCTGTGATCGTCGCCCAAGCCGCACCTGCCACGCCCATATGAAAAGCAATGATAAATATCAGGTCAAGTGCAACATTCAGAAGTGCTGCAAGAATCAGGAAATATAACGGTGTCTTGCTGTTTCCAAGTGCTCTCAGGATACTTGCCAGAATATTGTATAATACCTGGGCAAATATACCTCCGCAGATGATCATAATATAAGTATATGCATCATTAAAGATATCCTCCGGTGTATGCATTAATGTCAATAAAGCTCTCATTCCCACCATACTTACTGCTGTCATGATCATCGAAATAATAATCGACAATATTGCCGCATTTCCCACTGACTGGCGCATCTCATCCATTTTACCTGCGCCGAATTTCTGTGATGTGAGAACCGTAAATCCGGCTGTAAGCCCTGTAAGAAAACCGATGATCAGAAACATGATAGTTCCTGTGGAACCTACTGCTGCCAGTCCTTTAGTTCCTACGAATTTTCCCACAATTATGGCATCTGCCATATTGTAAAACTGCTGGAATACATTACCTATAAATACAGGTATGGTAAAATCTAGTATCATCTTCATTGGTTTCCCAACTGTCATGTCTGTCTGCATTCCGCTACCCCCTAAAATCCTTTCTCAATATTATTTTTGTAACAGGTCAGGGCTCCCGAAATAATTTTATCCCTGACTTAATATCCCATTTTCATCAGATATCAGAGCGATTATAGTTGAAAATATTTTCCATTTCAAGATGTGTTTTTCAATTCTGCAATTTTCTACATAATCACAAAAAGACCCCCGGTAAACCGGAGGTCTTTTTCGTGATTATCACGAAGAATTATTTCTCTACAAGAAGAGATTTTCCTGTCATTTCTGCAGGCTGTTCCATTCCCATAAGCTGGATGAGTGTAGGAACGATATCTGCAAGGCATCCGTTCTCACGCAGTGTGTATTTCGGATCTGCGTTTACAAGGATAAATGGTACAGGATTTGTTGTATGTGCAGTCCACGGAGCACCTGTCTCATAATCGATGAGCTGCTCTGCATTTCCGTGGTCAGCGCAGATAAACATCTGTCCGTCTACTTCTTTCAGAGCTTCTACTGCCTTGCCTACACATTCATCTACAGTCTCTACAGCCTTAACTGCAGCTTCCTGTACGCCTGTATGTCCAACCATATCCGGGTTAGCGAAGTTGATAACGATCACATCGTATTTATCGGATTTGATCGCGTCAACGAGTTTCTCGCAAACCTGCGGTGCACTCATTTCTGGCTGAAGGTCATAAGTTGCAACCTTCGGAGATTTTACAAGGATTCTGTCCTCGCCTTTGTTTGGCTCCTCTACACCACCATTGAAGAAGAATGTAACATGTGCGTATTTCTCTGTCTCTGCGATACGTGCCTGAGTCATGTTGTGAGCTGCAAGGTACTCGCCGAATGTATTCTGAAGCTGAACTTTGTGGAATGCAACCAGTTTGTTCTGGATGGTATCATCATATTCTGTAAAGCATACGAATGTAACATGCGGTCTTGCTTTTCTTTCAAATCCCTGGAAATCATCATCACAGAATGCTCTTGTGA
>CAJLTE010000084.1 GCA_905209435.1 uncultured Blautia sp.
ATCCGGTGTGTCTGATCGGAAATCTGATCGCATTTCTGGAAAAAATACTTCGGAAAATTTTTCCGAAAACAAATAATGGAGAGCTGATGGCAGGTATCGCAGAAGTGGTCCTGGTGTGTTTGCTTAGTGGTGGGATTCCGTATCTGATCCTCCATTTTCTGTATGGAATTTCTGTATGGGCCGGATTTGCACTGGAAACATTTTGGTGTTATCAGCTTCTGGCGACCAAATCTCTGAAAACAGAGAGTATGAAAGTTTATGACAGATTGAAGAATGGTACTTTGGATGAGGCGCGCTATGCAGTGTCCATGATCGTAGGCCGTGATACCCAGTCTCTTACAGAAGAGGGTGTAACGAAAGCAGCAGTAGAGACAGTGGCAGAGAATTCTTCTGACGGGATCATAGCGCCGATGTTCTATATGGCAATCGGAGGTGTGTGGTTGATGTTCCTTTATAAAGGAATCAACACTATGGATTCTATGCTTGGATATAAGAATGACAAATATCTTTATTTCGGACGCTGTGCTGCGAAGCTGGATGATGTGGCGAACTTTATTCCTGCCAGGATTTCCGGATGGCTTATGGTAGCTGCTACTGTATTTGTAAAAATGGATACAAAGAATGCAGCTAAGATCTACCGCAGAGACAGAAGGAATCATGCAAGTCCGAACTCTGCACAGACAGAAGCGGCAATGGCAGGTGCACTGGATGTACAGCTTGCCGGAAACGCCTATTATTTCGGAAAGCTCTATGAGAAGCCAACGATCGGAGATGCGATCCGCCCGGTAGAGGTGGAAGATATCAGACGTTCCAACCGTCTGCTTTACGCAACTGCGATTCTGGGAGTTGTGGTATTTCTGGTAATAGGTATTACTGTTCGCTTCTTACAGATATCTGTTATCAGATGAAAATACAAGCATGTATAATGAGACAGGAGATAGTAATGACGAAACATATACATGGCGGCGATATTTACAAATATAATCATTGTCTGGACTTTTCAGCGAACTGTAATCCGCTGGGAACGCCGCAGAGTGTGAAGCAGGCAATCATAGACAGCGTGGATGATCTCAGCGATTATCCACGTGTAGGGTGCGGTCCGCTGAAAGAAGCAATCGCAGCCTATGAACATACTCAAAAAGAATATCTGATCTGCGGTAACGGGGCTGCAGACCTTATTTTTTCCCTTTGCAGAGCACAGAATCCGAAAAAAGCACTTTTATTGGCGCCGACCTTTGCAGAGTATGAACAGGCACTGGTCAGTGTGGAATGTGAGATTGCCAGATATTATCTGGAAGAATCGGCGGACTTCTGCGTAAAAGAGAACTACCTGGAGATTCTGCAAAAGGAAAAACCGGATATTATTTTCCTGTGTAATCCGAATAATCCAACAGGAATTACCATGCCGCAGGCACTTCTGGAAGCAATCCTTGAAAGCTGTGCAGAACTTGGAATTTTTATGGTAGTGGATGAATGCTTCCTGGATTTCGTAGAAGAACCTGAGAAGCATACGCTGAAAGGAAAGCTGGCAGAATATCCGAATCTTTTTTTGCTGAAGGCATTTACCAAACGTTATGCGATCCCGGGAGTGCGCCTGGGATATGGGTTCTGTTCTGACAGCAGTGTGCTGGAACGAATGGAAGCCGTGACACAGCCGTGGAATGTGTCCACAATGGCACAGCAGGCGGGTCTGGCGGCACTTAAAGAAACAGAGTATGTGGAAAAAGGCAGGCAGCTTGTTTTTCAGGAATCGGCATGGATGAAGGAGAAGATGGGGCAGCTTGGTCTGAAAGTATATCCGTCAGAAGCGAATTACATTTTTTTCCATGGACCGGCGAATCTGTTTGAATGTTGTGTGCCAAAAGGAATCTTAATTCGTGACTGCAGCAATTATCCGGGTCTGGAGAAAGGATATTTCCGTGTTGCAGTGAAACTGCATGAACAGAATGAGAAACTGATACAGGTGCTGACAGATATACTTGGATAGTATGCCGTCGTGTGGCAGCAAAAAATAGAAAGTTTTAGCCAATTAAGCAGGGAAGCAGATAATTTGTTTGTTTGGCATGATTGATACAACAGTTATGTAGGAGAAGAGAGGGAATAAGAAATGGCAAAAGCGATTATGGTGCAGGGGACAATGTCCAATGCAGGAAAAAGCCTCCTGGCAGCCGGTCTGTGCAGGATCTTTAAGCAGGACGGTTATAGAGTGGCACCTTTTAAATCACAGAATATGGCGTTGAACTCTTTTATCACAGAGGAAGGTCTGGAGATGGGCAGAGCGCAGGTTATGCAGGCGGAGGCAGCAGGGATCAGACCGTCAGTGCTGATGAATCCGATCCTTCTGAAACCTACCAATGATGTAGGTTCGCAGGTAATCGTAAACGGAGAAGTCCTTGGAACCATGAGTGCAAGAGACTATTTCAAATATAAGAAGAAACTGGTGCCGGATATTATGAAAGCATATGATGCGCTGGCAGCAGAGAATGATATTATCGTCATTGAGGGTGCCGGAAGCCCTGCAGAGATTAACCTGAAAACAGAAGATATCGTAAACATGGGAATGGCAAAGATGGCGAAAGCTCCGGTACTTCTGGTTGGGGATATTGACAGAGGGGGCGTTTTTGCACAGCTCATCGGTACGGTGGAACTTCTGGAAGAAGATGAACGAAAGATGGTCAAAGGCCTGATCATCAACAAATTCCGTGGAGATAAGACAATCCTTGATCCAGGTGTGGAGATGCTGGAAAAGAGAAGCCATATTCCGGTAGTGGGAGTTGCTCCTTATCTGAATATTCAGGTAGAAGATGAGGACAGTCTGACAGAGCGTTTTGACAGAAAGCAGGAAGTAGATCTGATTGACATTGCGGTGATCCGTGTGCCGAGAATTTCTAATTTCACAGATTTTAATCCATTTGAAAGTATTCCGGGTGTATCGCTCCGTTATGTGCAGCATGTCAGTGAACTGAAGAATCCGGATATGATCATTCTGCCGGGAACCAAGAATACGATGGAAGATCTCCTCTGGATGCGTGCCAACGGTCTGGAAGCGGCGGTGCTCAAAGAAGCTGCAAGAGGAAAAATCGTCTTCGGAATCTGCGGCGGTTACCAGATGTTGGGAGAGACTTTGAGTGATCCTCATCATGTGGAAGCAGGCGGAACCATCAAAGGAATGGGACTTCTTCCTATGGACACAGTATTTGCGGAGAATAAGACAAGAACCAGGGTATCCGGAAAATTCCTGAAGCTGGATGGAGAACTGGCAGCACTTTCCGGTGCTGAGCTGGAGGGTTACGAGATCCATATGGGAGAGACTGTGCTGAAAGAAAATGCCGGACATTGTGTATCTATTGAAGATCATGTGTCAGGGGCGGTGAAAAAAGATGGCGCATATTGTAAGAATGTCTGTGGAACCTATGTACATGGAGTCTTTGATAAAGAGGATGTGGCAGAAGCAGTTGTCCGTGCTCTGGGTGAAAAGAAAGGTATTGATGTATCGCAGATGACAGGCGTTGATTTTGCAGCATTTAAAGAGACACAGTATGACATTCTGGCAGCGGAACTTCGCAAACATCTGGATATGAAGAAAATTTATGAGATACTGGAACAGGGCATTTAACCAAATCAAGCAAGTAGCGAAGAGGATGATTTTATCCGCTTGACTACTATAAGATATAAAATTGCGGTAACTGTCATTTCATCATAACAGGTAATAAAGATTGCTTATACAGTAGATCTAAAAATTGAGGAGATATAGAAATGAAAGTAGAACTGGAAAATGTAAAACCAATGGACATAGAGAAACGGAGCTTTGAGATTATTACTGAAGAGCTCGGAGAAACAAAACTGATTCCGGGAACAGAGCTTATTGTAAAGAGATGCATTCACACAAGTGCAGATTTTGACTATGCGAAGAACCTTTGCTTCTCTGAGGACGCAGTGCAGAAAGCAATCGCAGCAATCAAGGATGGTGCCTGCATTGTAACGGATACACACATGGCAGAATCCGGGATCAACAAAAGAGTTCTTTCCCGTTACGGCGGAGAAGTATTTTGTTTTATCTCTGATGAGGATGTAGCTGCAACAGCCAAAGCTAACGGAACAACAAGAGCAACAGCAAGTATGGACAAAGCGGCAGCATTGGGAAAGAAATTGATTTTTGCCATTGGAAATGCTCCGACAGCGCTGGTGCGTCTCTACGAGCTTATCGAAAACGGAAAACTGAATCCGGAACTGATCATCGGAGTACCGGTAGGTTTCGTAAATGTGGTGCAGTCTAAAGAACTGATCATGCAGGCAGATGTGCCATATATTGTTGCAAGAGGAAGAAAGGGTGGAAGCAATATTGCGGCGTGTATTTGTAATGCACTGCTTTATATGATAGATAATAACAGAGGATACTGATACACCGGAATCAGAGACTGATAGGAAAGATTAAACGTATATATTTGACATGATATATACCACTGAGAATGTAGAAAAAACTGACATAAAAACTGACCTCTAAAAAAATTACAAAACTGGATATATTCAGATGAGCAATCCAATGCTATAGTGGTAAGGTCAGAATGAAACTATATAAAATCGTTCTGATTTTGTTTCAAAGATTTTCGAACATAGGAGATTAATGAAAAATATAGGAGTGATGCTTCCTATTTCACAAAAAAATCCGACTTAATCTTATGGGACAGATTTGTAAGAAAGTAAGAGGTACTGATAATTGAAGAAAATTGCAGTCATTCATGATCTGTCAGGTATGGGAAAATGTTCCCTGACAGCGGCAATTCCGGTAATTTCAGCCATGGGAGTGCAGGCCTGTCCATTACCGACAGCGATCTTAAGCAATCAGACGGGATATGGTTCTTATTTCTGGGATGATTACACAGACCGGATGGAGCAGATCATGGACGAATGGAAAAAGATGGGATTCAGACCGGACGGTGTTTATACAGGATTTCTGGGAGATGCCAGACAGGTAGATGTGATCCTTAAGTTTGTGGATACGTTCTGTACAGAAACGACACATATCCTGGTTGACCCTGTGATGGGGGATCAGGGAAAAGTTTACAAGACTTATTCCGAGGAATTATGTGAAAAGATGCGTATTCTGGTACAGCATGCAACTGTGATCACGCCCAATATTACAGAGGCACTGCTTCTTTTGTATGGAGAAGAAAAAATGAAAAAGCAAATGGAACTTTTCTACGGTATGAAAGAAGAACAGCTGCTTGGTGAGATTGAAGAACTGGGAAAAACACTTGCATATCATTTCAGACTGGAATCCATTGTTATCACAGGAGTAGATATCCTGTGCAGTGACGGCAGTATGAAGATGGGAAATCTTGTTGTAGAGAAAAACGAAGCAGCCTGGTATTTTTCTGTAAAAGAGGGCGGCAGCTATTCCGGAACCGGAGATTTGTTTGCGTCCGTGCTCAGTGCAGGAATGGTAAAGGGAATCTCCATGAAAGAATGCGTACAGAAGGCCATTGCATTTCTGTCAGGCGCCATTCATGATGCTGTTTTAGAGGGAACTGACAGAAATGATGGAGTCTGTTTTGAAAAATATCTTAAAATGCTTATTTGACCAGAACTGTGAAAACAGGTACTGGTCGTGATTAAGAAGTGGGCAAAATATTCACTTAATAAGTCGAGGAGGAAAGTTTTATGTCAGAAATTACAACAGCGAAAGAAAATGTGCATAGTACAAGTACAGTGAAGAAAATTACGGCAACTGCAGTAATGGCAGCACTTACCACATTGATGACTGCCTATATCTTTCACATTCCGGTAGGCGTGAATGGAGGCTATGTTCATCTTGGTGATACTATGATCTATCTTGCGGCAGCATTTCTGCCTTTGCCATATGCATGTGCGGCAGGCGCGATCGGAGGCGGACTGGCTGACCTTTTAACTGCACCGGTATGGGCACCTGCAACCATCATTATCAAAATGTTGATCTGTCTTCCGTTTTCTTCTAAAGGAAAGAAACTGGTAACTAAGAGAAATGTCATCGCATTATTCCTTGCATTTATGATTTCCGCAACAGGATATTATGTGGCAGAGGGAATTATGTTTGGTTTTACAGCATCTTTCTTTACATCTGTCAGTGGAAGTATTGTTCAGTCAGGCGGAAGTGCTATTATGTTTGTGATCATTGGTACTGCACTGGATAAAATTGGATTTAAGACCAATATTGCAAAATAAAATATTAGAGACCAGTTAGCTGATTTCAGAACTGGTATAATTGAAGGGAATACAAAATGACAACAGATATCATTTACAGATATAAAAACCAGGTATATTTTAATATTACCAATAAATGTCCATGCAGATGCACATTCTGTATCAGAAATACAGAAGATGCCATCGGCGAGGCATCCAATCTCTGGTTTGATCACGAACCAAGTTTGGAAGAGATTTACAAAGCCATCGATGAGTTTGATTTTACAGACTGCAACGAGGTAGTTTTCTGTGGATACGGAGAACCAACCATGGCTTTGGAGAATCTGATCGAAGTAAGCAAGTATGTGAGGGAAAGATATCCATTCAGGATCAGACTGAATACGAATGGACTCTCAGATCTGATCCATAACCGTTCTACAGCAAAAGATGTCTGTCAGGCAGTGGACAGTGTATCTATCAGTTTAAATATGCCGGATGCAGTTTCCTACAATGAAGTAGTACGTCCGGCATACGGAGAGAAATCTTTTGATGCAATGCTGAAATTTGCAAGGGATTGCAAACAGTATATCGATGATGTACGATTCACAGTTGTGGATGTGATCGGAGAGGAAAAAGTAGAGCAGAGCAAGATTGTAGCTGCACAGAATGGAATCCCGTTAAGAGTCAGAAAATATTCACCGTGATAGAGGGTTACTATTTATTTTCTATAGAAGTTATATGGCAATTCTATAGAAAATAAAAAGAGTACTGTAATAGAATAAGCGATAAAGAGGAAACGTCCGGAAAGGCAGCCAGATCATATGCTGCTTCGGGCGCTTTTCGTGTGTTTGTAATTGACATCTCAATAGGAAATGTTTTATGATATCTCTGTTGAGTATTTTGCAGATTGAGGGAATCTGTTATAGAATAACTGCGGAAACAGGGGATACGAAGGAGAAATAAGAATTATGAGTATTTCCATGATTGGAATTGACCATAACATGGCACCGGTAGATATACGCGCGAATTTTGCGTTTACAAAGAAAAATGCCGGGGAAGCCATGGAGAAAATAAAGGATCAGAAAGGTATTTATGGATGTGTGATCCTGTCTACATGCAACAGACTGGAAGTCTGGGCAAGTGTAGATGATGACGAAGAAGTCTGTCTTTATGACTGTCTCTGTCAGTTGAAGGGAATTACAGAAGATTCCTACAGAGAATATTTTGTAGAGAGAAAGGACCAGGAGGCAGTAGAGCATTTGTTTTATCTGACCAGTGGTCTGAAATCTCAGATTATCGGAGAGGATCAGATCCTTACCCAGGTAAAGGATGCTTTGAATCTGGCAAGAGAGAATTTTGCAGCAGATGGTGTTCTGGAAGTTTTATTCCGAATGGCAGTTACTGCAGGTAAGAGAATCAAAACAGAGGTTCCCTTTTCCCATGGAAATCCCTCTGTGATCCATCAGGCGATAGGCTTTTTAGCAGATAACGATTATTCACTGAAAGATAAGACATGTATGGTGATCGGAAACGGTGAAATGGGAAAGGTAGCTGCACAGGCATTAAGAGAGGCTGGTGCAGATGTGACTGTAACCATTCGTCAGTACAGAAGCGGAGTCGTAAATATTCCGTTAGGCTGTAAGCGTATTAATTATGGGGAAAGAATGGAATATATATCGCAGTGTGACCTGGTGGTAAGTGCTACTGCGAGTCCGAATTATACATTAAAAGAAGAATTATTTCAGGGGATTCAGACAAAGGATGAATTAATCCTGATTGATCTGGCAGTTCCGAGAGATATCGAGCCATCTATTGGAAAAATTCAGGGAATTACGCTTTATGATATGGACAGCTTCCGTATTAAAGAAATTCCGGCAGAACTTCAGGAAAATCTGGAGGCTGCAGGTGCCATTGTAAGAGAACAGATGGATGAATTTTTCCAATGGCTGGACGGAAGAGATCTGATCCCAAGAATTCAGGAGATCAAGGATGAAGCAGTTAATGATCTGAATTTAAGAATTGCCAAAATATTGAAGAAAACACCGATGGAAGAGGATGACAGACAGAATCTGGTAAAGGCGGTGGACACTGCAGCCGGAAAAGTAGTGAACAAATTAATTTTTGGTTTGCGGGACAGTCTGAATCAGGAAGCGTTTCTGGAGTGTGTGGCAGGACTGGAGAAAATATATGAAGAATAAGCCTTATTTTCCAATGTTTATAGATTTGTCGGATAAGAATATCGTGGTAGTGGGCGGTGGCAATATCGCTACGCGCAGGGTAAAAACTTTACTGTCATTTACCAGAAATATCCGTGTGATCGCGCCGAAAGTTACCATGGAGATGATGGAACTTAGCAAGGCAGGTTATGTACAGTTGATCACGCGTCCTGTAAAACGTTCTGATTTTGCAATGGCGTATATGGTGATTGCTGCTACAAATGACCGGAAATTGAATGATGAGATTCACAGGATCTGTAAGCAGGAGGGCATTTATGTCAATGTTGCCAGTGACAGAGAGCAGTGTGATTTCTATTTCCCGGGAATTTATATGCAGGATGGACTGGTTGTTGGAATTACAGCAAGTGGTCTGGATCATAAGAAAGCACGCAGAGTAAGAGAAGAAATCCAGAAAGCATTGGAGAGAGTGGCGCAGGAAGACGAGGAGGAGAATGATGACTAAGGTGATCATTGGCAGCAGAGAGAGTAAACTGGCAGTTCTGCAGAGTGAAATGGTGAAGAGTTACATAGAACAGAATAATGAAGAAAATAGTGGGCAGAAAGTATTGGTGGATATTCTGACTATGAAGACTACGGGAGATATTATTCTGGATCGTACACTTGACAAAGTAGGCGGCAAGGGTCTGTTTGTAAAAGAACTGGACAGGGCATTGCTGGAAGGCAGAAGTAATCTTTCAGTGCACAGTCTGAAGGATATGCCGATGGAAGTGCCGGAAGAGCTTCCACTGCTGGCTTTTTCAAAGAGAGAAGACCCAAGAGATGTGCTGGTGCTTCCTGAGGGAGTAACAGAACTGAATCCGGACAAACCTCTGGGATGTTCCAGTTTAAGGAGAACCCTGCAGTTAAAGAAATTATATCCCGAAATGGAAGTAAAGAGTATCCGTGGCAATCTGCAGACAAGACTGCGTAAGCTGGATGAAGGAGAATATTCAGGACTGATCCTGGCTGCGGCAGGGCTGAAGCGTCTGGGTCTGGAGAAAAGGATCAGCAGGTATTTTACACCGGATGAGATGATTCCCGCAGCAGGGCAGGGAATTCTGGCAGTGCAGGGACGTAAGGATCAGGAGTATTCTTATCTGGATGGATACTGTGACAGAGATGCATGGATTGCAGGAAGTGCAGAACGTGCATATGTGAGATATCTGGACGGAGGATGTTCCTCGCCGGTAGCTGCATTTGCAGAAGTCAATGGAGAGGAGATCTTTATCCGTGGTTTGTATTACAGTGAAGCAACAGGAAAATGGATCACAGGGCAGATAAAAGGTGCTGCAGATGATGGGGAGAAACTAGGAATTTCTCTTGCAAAGCAGCTAAAAGATGACTGTGAGAGGGGAGAATAGAAATGGCAGTTGGTAAAGTTTGGCTGGTTGGTGCAGGACCGGGAGACATTGGACTCTTTACATTAAAGGGTGAAGCAGTTCTGCAGCAGGCAGATGTAGTGGTATATGACAGTCTGGTAGGTGAGGGGGTCCTTGCAAGAATCCCGGAGCATGCAAGACTGATCAATGTAGGAAAAAGAGCAAGCCATCATACCATGGTGCAGGAAGATATTAATAAGGTTCTTCTGGAGGAAGCGCAGAAAGGAAATAAAGTTGTCAGACTTAAAGGCGGTGATCCGTTTCTTTTTGGCAGAGGCGGTGAAGAACTGGAGCTTCTTTCCGAAAATGGTATTCCGTATGAGATCGTACCGGGAGTAACTTCTCCGATCTCTGTTCCGGCTTATAATGGAATTCCGGTAACCCACAGAGATTTCTGCTCTTCCCTGCATATTATTACAGGACATAAACGTGCAGGGCAGGCGTATGATATTGATTTCAGAGCACTGACCCAGACCAAAGGAACTCTGGTGTTCCTGATGGGGATTGCTGCATTGGAAGATATCTGTAACGGACTTCTTGCAGGCGGCATGGATCCGGATATGCCTGCAGCGGTTCTTCAGAAAGGAACTACAGCAGGACAGAAGCGGGTGGTTGCGACAGTAAGCACTCTGAAAGCAGAAGTAGACAGACAGGGAATTGAAACACCGGCTATCATTGTTGTAGGAAAGGTGTGTTCACTGGCGGATAGATTTGCCTGGTATGAGAAGCTTCCGCTGGCAGGCTGGAAAGTGCTGGTGACGAGACCGAGACAGCATATTTCCAAGACAGCAGATCTGCTCCGCAAGAAAGGGGCAGAGGTGCTGGAACTGCCGTCTATCTGTACAGTGCCTGTAGAGGATAACAGCAGATTGCATGAGGCGTTTGAAAAACTGGATACTTATCAGTGGATCATCTTCACAAGTCCGGCAGGTGTGGAAATCTTTTTTGATGAAATGGACAGAAAAGAGCTGGATGTGCGCAGTCTGGGACAGGCGAAAATTGCGGTGATCGGTGAGGGCACGAAAAAGAAATTGAAAGAGCATCATCTTTTGGCAGATTTTATTCCGAGTGTGTATGACGGAGATACTCTTGGGGCAGAGCTTGCAAAAATGCTGCAGGGAAATGAGAAGATTCTGATCCCGAGAGCAGAGGCAGGAAATAAGAAGCTGAAAGAATTGTTAGAGCAGGCAGGTGCGAAAATAGACGATATTGCTACTTACACGACCCGATATGAAAAGAGCAGACTGATCGATGAGAAGAAAGAATTCGAAACAGGAAGTGTGGATTGTGTTGTGTTTACCAGTGCTTCTACAGTAAAAGGCTTTGTGGAGGGAACTCCTGGACTTGATTATACAGCTGTAAAGGCTGCATGTATCGGAAAGCAGACGAAAGCTGCAGCAGATGCATATGGAATGCAGACGCGGATGGCTAAGAAAGCAACTATTGAAAGCCTGATCGAATTAGTGGAAGATATGAAACAGGAAAATTGTTGATAATATAAAAGGAGCGAAAGAGACATGGATTTAATTCAGAGACCAAGAAGATTAAGAGGCAGTGAAAAGCTGAGAAAAATGGTAAGAGAGACAAGGATGGACAAGTCTTCCCTTATTTATCCCTTATTTGTAAAAGAGGGAACAGGGATTGAAGAAGAAATCCCGTCCATGGAAGGACAGTACCGTTACAGCGTAGACCGTCTTCCGTTTGAACTGGAACGTCTGCAGAATGCCGGTGTAAATAACATCATGTTGTTCGGTATTCCGGATCATAAAGACGAAGTGGGAAGCGGGGCATACGATCCAAACGGAATTGTGCAGAAAGCTTTAAGAGAGGCAAAGAAACAATTTCCGGATATGTACTATATTACTGATGTATGTATGTGTGAGTATACTTCTCACGGTCACTGCGGAGTGCTCTGCGGTCATGATGTAAATAATGATGCAACACTGGAATTACTGGCTAAGACAGCTGTTTCTCATGTAGAGGCAGGTGCAGATATGGTTGCACCGTCTGATATGATGGACGGACGTGTACGTGCCATCCGTGAGGCACTGGATGCAAACGGACATTATGAAGCACCGATCATGTCTTATGCTGTAAAATATGCGTCTGCATTCTACGGACCATTCCGTGATGCAGCAGGTTCTGCACCGTCCTTTGGTGATAGAAAGAGTTACCAGATGGATTTCCATAACAGAAGAGAGGGCATGAAAGAGGCTCTGACAGATGTGGAAGAGGGAGCAGATATCATTATGGTAAAACCTGCCATGTCTTATCTGGATATGGTTTCAGAGGTTTCCAAGGCAGTAAATGTACCGGTTGCTACCTACAGTGTAAGTGGTGAGTATGCAATGGTAAAAGCTGCAGCAAAGATGGGATGGATTGAAGAAGAACGTATCATGTGTGAGATGGCAGTCAGTGCTTATCGCGCAGGTGCACAGATCTATCTGACTTATTATGCAAAAGAACTTGCGAAATGCATGGATGAAGGGAGAATCGGCTGATGGGTTTATCAGAGGAATTATTTGACAGAGCAGTGAAAGTGATCCCGGGCGGTGTGAACAGTCCGGTACGTGCTTACGGTCCGATCGGTATGGCACCGAGATTTATCGACCGTGCAGACGGATGTTATATTTATGATGTTGAGGGAAATGAGTATATAGATTATATTGATTCCTGGGGACCGATGATCCTGGGACATAATTTCCCGGAAGTTAAGGAAAGTGTGCTGAAGGCATGTGAAAAAGGTTTGAGCTTCGGCTGTGCAACCGCAATTGAAGTAGAGATGGCGGAGTTCATTTGCAATCATATTCCACATGTGGATATGGTGCGTATGGTAAATTCCGGTACAGAGGCTGTTATGAGTGCTGTTCGTGTTGCCAGAGGGTTTACAGGAAAGAATAAGATTATTAAGTTTGCGGGATGCTATCATGGACACAGCGATGCTATGCTGGTTAGTGCAGGTTCCGGTGTGATGACAAGTGGTGTACCTGACAGTGCCGGTGTACCGAAAGGATGTACAGAGGATACTATGACTGCTGTTTATAATGACCTGGACAGTGTACGTGCGCTGATGGAGCAGGCTGA
>CAJLTE010000085.1 GCA_905209435.1 uncultured Blautia sp.
TCATTAAGCCTGATATACCTTAATTCCAAAGGACTCATGAATGGTAGTACGAGCCTCTTCGATTGATTTAAACTCTTCTGCTTTTAACATCTGAGCGGTAATATTACCGATTGCAGTTGCCTCTCCAGGACCTGCATGAACCTCTTTGCCTGTTGCTCTCGCAGTCAGCTCATTAAGATAGCCTGCATTGGAACCGCCGCCAACTACATGGATACGACTGAAGGTTCTTCCTGTCATCTCTTCCAGTTCCTTTGCTGTCTTTGCATAGCACTCAGCAAGACTGGTATAAATAACAGTAGCAATTTCTCCTAAAGTTTCCGGAACCTTCTGTCCGGTTCTTCTGCAGTAATCTTTAACCTCTTCGATCATGCTTTCCGGAGAAAGGAAGCACTCATCATTTGCATCTACTCTGGATGGGAAATCTTTCGCTTCCTCTGCCATCTGACAGATTTCTGCAAATCCATATTTATCATCATATTCATGACGAACAGACTGGATCATCCAAAGTCCCATGATATTCTTCAGATAACGGAATCTTCCTGCATAGCCGCCCTCATTCGTAAAGTTCATCTCGCAACTCTTCTTGGAGCAGTCAGCTTTTTCTCTTTCAATTCCCATCAATGACCATGTTCCTGAGCTGATATAAATAAAATCGTCGTCGTTTGCAGGAACTGCAAGAACTGCGGATCCGGTATCATGTGTAGCCGGTGCTACAACTTCCACATCAAACCCAACTTCTGCTTTTACCTCTTCTGTAAAGTGTCCAACACTGGTACCAGGCATGATCAGCTTCTGGAACATTTTTCTTGGATATCCAAGTTTATCAATCAGTTCGTAATCCCAGTCCTTTGTTTCTGCATTTACCAGCTGACCTGTTGTTGCCTCTGTATACTCACAGGTTTTCTTGCCTGTAAGAAGATAATGGAAATAATCCGGTACATGAAGCATAGTTTCAGCCTGTTCCAGATATTCCGGATGTTTTGTCTTCACAGCCATCAGCTGATATACCGTGTTGAAAATTGCTTTCTGAATACCGGTACGTGCATAAAGATCCTCAAGAGAAATCGTCTTATATACTTCCTCATCCATACCTTCATTTCTGTGATCACGATATCCAACTGTATTTCCAAGAACCTTGTCGTCCTTATCCATCAGTACAAAGTCAACGCCCCAGGTATCAACGCCCATGCTTACCGGAATCTTGCCGATCTCTTTACATTTCTTAAGACCATTCTTAATTTCCTGGAAAAGTCTGTCAAACTCCCAGCAAAGCTCGCCGTCTTTCTTTACCATTCCATTCTCAAAACGATGAACTTCCTCAAGCTCCATTTTTCCATTCTCAAGATGTCCAAGGATCAGACGTCCGCTGGAAGCACCGATATCTACTGCTAAATAATACTTTGTCATTTTATGAAACCTCCTCAATTGTAAAATTACGCTGTATGTATCAAGGTTCCTGTCTTATTGTCACACACAAATGTCTCATCGAACATTTTCCATAAACAATAACGTACAAATCCTGATGTTCCTCACACAGCTGCCTTTCTAATTGATGATATCATAGTACTATAATATCCATCAATAAATAAGAACCTTGTTTGTCTAAAAAAGTGTCCTTATTTGCAACCAGAATGTTCTGTCCACTATATTCACAAAAACCTCTCACATAAAGTATCCGGAAGATAGTGACAATATTTTCCGTGCTGCAATAATTCCTCTTTCACCCAGAAAACCCCCGGGGCAATGCCCCAGGGGTCTGTTTCATTCACAGTTTATAAACCTGCAAACATTGGACGTTGTGTCGTCTCTTTACTTTTTAATTAGTCGTAAAGGTTTGGAGCGATGTTTTCATCGTCGATGTTTGTAGAATCATACCAGTAACCAGCTGTAGGAACATCCTCAAGCTCAGCTCCGTTAGCAGCTGCTGTCAGAGCGTAGATTGCATAATATCCCATCATCAGAGGAGACTGTGTAACTGCACCAAGGAATGTGCCATCTGTTACAGCTGCTTTAATGATAGAACCAGCGTCGAAACCAACACCGATAACATCACCGTTAGCTGCGTCAGAACCAAGAACGTTCAGGTTAGCGTTAGCTGCAAGAACACCCTCTGCTGCAACCTGGTTGGAACCGAAGATTGCGATACAGTTTTCCTGGGAAAGGATAGCCTGAGCCTCTGTGGAGCAAAGCTCTACAGTTGTCTGTGCCGGAACTGCAACCTGGATAACAACGTCTGCGTCAGCTTCTTCAGCGTCAGCACCTTCTGCTGCGTTTACATAGAACTCATTACCTTTAACTGCTACTGTTTTTCCATCAGCTTTAATCAGCTCGATCATCTTATTGATGAATCCTGTACCACGCTGCTGGATGTTAAGAGCTGTAGCATCCTGATTAACCTCACCGATGATAACCTGTCCGTCAGCATTAGCGATAACGTCTTTGATTGCCGGATACATGTTCTCAGCTGCTACAGAACCAGCCTGATTGTTGTCTGTGCAGACTTCGCAAACTACAGATCCTTCCGGAGCATCAGCGATACCTGTATCAAATGTAACAACCGGGATTCCTTTGTCAACACATGTCTGAAGAGCTTCCTGAACAGAAGATGTATCGCAAGCTGCAAGTCCTAATCCAACAGGATTAGCTGCGATAGCTGTATTGATCATGTTAACCTGGTCAGCGATATCGGACTCACTGTTTGGTCCCTGTGCTGTATAGGTAACCCCTAATTCTTCAGCTGCTTTGTCCATACCTTTCATAGCTGCTTCCCAGTATGTAGACTGGAAAGATTTAACCATCATAGGGAATTCATAAGCTTCGTTAGCTGTAAGTCCTTCAAACTGATCTTCCGGAGCTGCCATAACAGTTGTTGCTGCTAAACCAGATACCATTGCTGCACAGAGTACTAATGCCATAACTTTCTTTGCTTTCATTTACTACTTCCTCCTTGAAATAAAAATTATATAGTTTTTTATGATGATACGTCGCTACACTCTCCGACGCTTCACATCCGTTATGAAATTGTTGCTGTTTACCAGCTGTTCTGCTTATAAACAGAATTCTGCTTTTCTTCAGGCTAACTGTCTGTAAGCCAGCCTGTATGTTTCAGTTATTAGTGTGCACTTTTTTTCTCTTTCAGGATATCGATCAATACTGCAACGATCAATACAACACCTGTGATGATCTGCTGCCAGTTTGCCTGCAGACCGACATATGGAAGACCGGTCTTTAACAGCATGATTACGAAAATACCTACCAGAGTTCCTACTACAGATCCATAACCACCGGAAGCTGCAACACCACCAACGAATACACCGCCGATTGCGTCCATCTCAAGTCCGGCACCAGTACCAGGCTGTACAGTAGGAGTTACTGCTGCGTATGCGATAGCTGCAAGTCCGGTAAACAGACCGCAAACTACGTATACCATTACATGGTAAAACTTAACATTGATTCCGGAAAGAGCTGCTGCTTCTTTGTTGGAACCGATTGCGATGGTGTAACGTCCGAATTTTGTATGATTCAGAACGAACTCCATCAGGATTACCAGAAGGATCATCCAAAGGAAACCGAGCGGGTAACGGGAAGCGCTTCTTCCCTGTCCGATTGTCAGTTTAAAGATGGAATGGAACCATCCGCCTGGCTGATTCAGTGTTGGCCATGGTGTAGCACTGCAAAGAGAACCAGCACCACGGGTAATCATACAGGTACAAAGAGTAGCAAGGAATGGCGGCAGGTTCATGATACCAATGAGAACACCGTTCAATGCGCCGATTGCAATTCCAAGCACTACACAGAGCAGCATTGCTACTACTACTGGAACATTGTTGCTTCTTACAAGTGTTCCGCCGATCAATGCGTAACATACCATACCAGTTCCGATTGACAGGTCTACACCGCCTGTGATAAGCGGGAATGTAACACCGATTGCCATCAGAAGGTCATAATATGAGAAATCCAGCATACTCAGGATTGTGGTGTACTGTCTGAACTCCTTACTCATAAAGGAGAAAACAGCAGCCAGTGCAATGATAACCAGCAAAACAATAAATCTCTGATCACTTAAAATACTTTTTTTCTTCTTAGTCATGACGTCCTCCTTAATCGATATTCCGTGTCGCCTTATTCATGATGTGTTCCTGTGTAGCTTCAGAAATATCAATATTTCCTGTTACCTTACCTTCACACATAACGATGATTCGGTCACTCATTCGGAGAATCTCAGTCATTTCAGAGGAAATCATAATAATAGATTTTCCTTCTGCTGCAAGCTTGCTCATTAACTTGTAGATCTCGTTCTTCGCACCAACGTCGATACCTCTTGTAGGCTCATCGAAAATCAGGATCTCACTGTCACGGGTAAGCCATTTTGCAATAACTACCTTCTGCTGGTTACCACCGGAAAGATTCACTACCAGCTGGTCTGTAGAAGGAGTCTTGGTTGCAAGCTCTTTCACATATCTCTCTGTAACTTTTTTCTCTTTGGCTTTGTTGATGAATAAACCGTTGCAATATTCTTCCATGGTAGCCAGGGTTGTGTTCTCTGTTACAGATTTCTGAACAACAACTCCATATCTTCTTCTGTCCTCAGACAGATAACCGATACCATATTTAACAGCATCCTGTGGGCTGTTGATGGTTACTTCATGGAGCTGTCCATCTTTACCCATAATGGAAATCTTACCGCTCTGTTTCGGATCTGCCCCAAACAGTGCTCTGGCTGTCTCAGTACGTCCTGCTCCCATCAGTCCTGAGAAGCCAAGGATTTCACCTTTACGAAGCTCGAAGCTTACATCCTGAACCATCTTGCCTGCATTCAGATGCTCTACCTTCAAAACAACCGGGGCATCTGGGGCAACCATGCTATGATCCTTCGGATCTTCGTAAATAACACGACCAACCATCATGTTGATAATATCTTCTTTTGTACTGTCTGCTGTGATCAGGGTTCCAACATAGCCACCATCTCGCATGACAGTTACACGGTCTGTGATGACCTTGATCTCATCCATACGGTGTGAGATGTATACAATACCCAGATTCTTCTTACGAAGGTCTTTGATGATTTCAAATAAATCCGCAATCTCCTTCTCAGTAAGAGCAGCTGACGGCTCATCAAAAATGATCACCTCAGCTTTGTGGGAAATAGCCTTTGCAATCTCACACATCTGCTGCTTACCAACAGTAAGATTACTCATTTTTTCTCTCGGATCGATCTCAATATTCAGATCCTGAAATAATTTTCTGGAATCTTCGATCATCTTCTTGTCGTCTACACGGATTCCCTTCTTCGGTTCACGTCCGATAAAGATGTTCTGTGCAACAGTCAGATCTCCGATCATATTTAATTCCTGATGTACGATTACCACTCCGGCATCCTGAGCTTCACGGGTATTGTGAAATTCTGTCTCTTTGCCTTTATATGTAATTGTTCCGGAATCCTTCTGGTAAATACCGGTAAGTACCTTCATCAGTGTGGACTTTCCGGCTCCGTTCTCTCCCATAAGTGCATGTACTTCACCGCGTTTCACTTCGAAATTAACATGATCCAGGGCATGAACTCCAGGAAAGGACTTATCAATATCCTTCATAGTTAAAATAACTTCACCCATTGTCGAATCCTCCCTTATGATCAGTTCTTTCTGCGTCTTGCAGAAACGTCAGCGTAAACTGCTACAATAACAATGATACCTGTAATAATCATCTGCTGTCCTTTGCCAAGACCAAATGCCATGATTCCCTGCTGAAGAAGAGAGATGATAAATACACCGATTACAGTACCGCCGATGGAAGCAAGTCCACCAACCATGGATGTACCACCCATTACACAGCCTGCAATTGCCTCGTTGTTATACTGATCGCCATATCCTGGCTGAACGGTTGTATAAGTAGCTACAAAGAACAGTGCTCCGATTCCTACCAGGAATCCACAGATCACATATGCAAGCATTCTCCATTTTCTGGTATTGACACCAGAAAGACGAACTGCCTCGCTGTTAGATCCAAGACAAAGGATATAACGTCCTGGCTTTGTATTGTAAAGAACAATACCGCAAACCACTGCCATTCCAAGGAAGATCACAAGACCAACCGGGAATCCATTATAAGATGCGATATTACGGAACCATCCGTTTACCGGATCAGAACTCTGCGGCCAGCTGACTGACTGTGTCTTGGTAAATACAGAAGCAATACCTTTTGCAATGTTCATGGAAGCCATGGATACGATAAATGGCGGAACTGACATATAAGAAACCAGCCATCCATTAAATATACCAAATGCAAGACCAATGAGCACACACAGAACCATGGCAGCTGCACAGGGAACTCCATAAGAAGTCATGCAGTAACCGGAAACCAGTGCACAGCAGAACATAACCGGTCCGATGGAGAAATCAATTCCTCCTGTAGCAATTACAAATGTTACTCCAAGTGATAAAAAGCCCAGGAAGTATACATAGTTCAAAGTAGATTTGATACTGTCGCCAACAGGGAATTTACTTCCGAGTACTACCTTGAAAACTACGAACATAAGAACAAGAATACAGACAAGCATGATTCTGTTCAGGCCGAGCTTTTTCACAATTGGATTTTGTTTTAACTTTTCCAACTTTTCACCCTCCTTGATTTTTTGTTATTGTCCAGGTTTACCTCACTCTTCCTGAGCAATAACTTTTTGCACTCTCTGCGTTTTCTATATAATACCTTGAATTCTGCACAATTGTAATAGAATATTTTCCAGAAAAAGGTTAAATATTTACGGTATGGTCATAATTTTTTAACCTTTTATGTGAAATATGCACTAACACTTTACCGTGTAAAATCAAAAAACCTCAAATTCAATCCTTTTCATACGTAAGAAACGCAAAAGGATCGAACCTGAGGTCTCATTTTATCTGACAGAGTATATTAAAAAGATCTGGTACAGCATAAATCGGGTAACTCTTCCGCAAAACGTGCAGCTGTGAAGATACAGAACAGCTACAAAGTCTATTTTATGGTATTAAATGGGAAGATCAGCTTTTCGATTTCGCTGGAATACATATTCTCCGGAGTTACAAGCTGACAGCCGGAATTTACATTCTCATCGTAAGGTTTGCCCTGCAGCATACGCACAGTCTCCGTTACACCCAGATAGCCCATCTTAAACGCTTTCTGCACAACAATTCCCTTGAAGACACCCTTTTCCATAAGCTGGACTGCTTCCTGGGAGCTGTCTACCCCCACTACCTGGATTTGGTCTTCCATATCATGTTTCTGTACCGCCCGTGCTGCGCCTACAGAGGAATATTCATTCATTCCTGCAATCATTTCAAGATTCGGATATTTCTCCATCAGTTCTTCTGTAAGCTGGGAAGCCTTATCAAACTGGGAATTACAATATACTACGTCTACAACATTCTTATTATAATCCCCCAGACCTTCCCGAAAGCCCTGTTCTCTTTCGATTGCAGTGGAAACACCTTTTACATGGCTTACAATTGCAATCTGAGAATCCTTATTTAAAAAAGTTCTGGCATATTCCCCCAGCTGCTTTCCTGCTTCCAGGTTATCTGTGGCAACTGTCATATCCTGAATATTGCTTTCTGTATAGGAATCTATAAATGTGATCTTGATTCCCTTATCTTTTGCCTCCTGCAATAATTCATCGGAAGCATCAAAGCTGGAAGGGGAAAATAATATTGCATCCGGATTTTTCTCAATGGCCTCTTCCAGAAGTTTATTCTGTACCTCCACATCCTGTTCTCTCTCCGGTGCCAGCACTTCCAGTTCTGCACCGCATTCCTGCGCCGCCATTCTTGTCCCGGAAATCAGGGAGGTCCAGAAGTCATTGGTTCCATCCTCTGTTTTCGGTATGTAAATTAATGACCACTTTTTGTTATTATTTTTTTGACGAATATAAAGCATTCCTCCGGAAACCAGACACACCGCCAGCGCTATGCATACAAGCATAAGCCATTGTTTACGCTTTTTCATGATGTTCCTCCTGCTCGATCGGAATTACCACTGTAACAGTCGTACCTTTTCCTTTTTCACTTTTATAGCTCAGACCATATTCCTTTCCATAGTACATACAGAGACGTCTTTGAACATTGTATACACCGACACCATTAGAACGATAATTGACTTTATGCTTCTCAAAAATCCGGTTCAAGGTCTCCTCATCCATTCCCACACCGTCATCTGCTATTTCGATAACTGCATTTCCATCTTTCTGGTATCCGTTAACAGTAAGCATCCCTTTTGATTCCTTATATTTAAGACCATGATAAATTGCATTTTCCACAATTGGCTGAAGTACAAGTTTCACTATATGCACACTGTTAATAGATGGATCCACATTGATCTCAAATTCCAGTTTATCCTTATAGCGCATTTTCTGAATGGTGAGATAACTCTTTACATACTGGATTTCCTGGCCGATGAGGACCGTTTCATCTTCGTTGCTGATACTTTGCCGCAAAAGCCGTGCCAAAGAAGCGGTCATCAGTACTACATCTTCATATTTCTTTCCTTCTGCCATCCAGATAATGGAATCCAGCGTATTATAAAGAAAGTGGGGATTGATCTGGGACTGAAGAGCTTTCAGTTCGCTCTTTCGCTTCAGTTCCTGTTCGTGGACATTCTGTGCCATCAGATCTTCAATCTTATGGGTCATCACATTGAATGATGTGGTAAGACTTCCAATTTCATTCTGGGAAGGTATAACCAGATCATCTGCTGCCTTGAAATCTCCTTCCTGAACCCTTTCCATAGAATCACGAAGCTTCTGAATCGGAAGAGTTATGCTTCTGGCAATAAAGCTGGAAATAAGCATGGCGATCACAACCAGTACAATGGCCGTCATTACATATATGTTATTGGCCTCTTTGCTGCTCTTTAAAAGCTCTGCCATATTCATGCAGCCAACAATCGTCCAGCCAGTTATTTCAGAGCGGGCAAGTGTATAGATTTTTTCGTCATCTCCCTCTCCTGTTACTACCGTATCTGTGTCGGCATTCATAACAATATCAATGTTCTCCGTCTGAAGCTCATTATACAGCTGCTGCTGGCTTGGATGATAAACGATGTTCCCATCCTGATCCAGAATAAATACATATCCCTTATCCCCAATGCTGTTCTGGTCGCAGAGCTCACTGATGGCGCTATAATTCAAGTCAATAAATACAACACCGTCACTGTTTCCCGTGCCATAGAAATTGTGGACTTCGCGGCTTAATGTAATCACCCACGGACGCTGGTCCTTAATCACATGCTGGACATGGGAAGAACTGAGACAATACTGATTATAATTATCTACTGCATTGGTGTACCACTCCTGAGTGGAAAGATCCAGATCCGGATTGGTGGCCTGATATCCGCTGTTTATAAGCATAACCCCATCTTTTTGCACGATTCCAATGTTGCAGATGTCATCACGGCCTTTCAGTATCGTACTAAATTGTTCCAGGAGACGTTTCCTGTGTCCTTCTTTTACAGCCTCATCCTCACCGATGCGCTGGTACAATAGCTGATACGCATCCTGGCTTTTTGCAATAACTGAGGCAATATTATCCATATATGTAATATACGAATCAACATTCTGATTCAGCTGATGTATAATTGTCTGGGTATAAATGGCAGAGTTCTCATAAACTGTAGAATTCGTATATCTTACTGATACTGCAGTCGCTGCAAGCACCGCACAGAGAACCAGAGCAGAAACAGCCACAAATATAGTGCTTTGAATACTTTTAAAGCCTTTAAGAAATTTTCGCTCTCTTTTGTTTTCATTCATAGGCTGCTCTCCCTTGCATTTTTCTCATTCATTTCAACTTTTTATTTTTCATACCTTTCATTACTGATTTCTGCAGAAATAATTCACCTGCTGTCAACAACTCTTTTATAGCTGCAATTATTCACTTCCGGATTCAATCATTTCCAGATCACATTCTGTCTGAAAATTTTCCTTAAGATTCTCTGAAATATGAATCTTCCCATCATCTGTTACCAGGATCACATTGAATTCTTCCCTGTGCTGCCGCCAGAATTGACAAGCTTTCTCATAACCCATGATATAAAGAGCCGTGGACATTCCATCTGCAAGTGTACCATCCCTTGATACGATTGTCACAGACAGCAGATCTCCATCTGCCGGATATCCTGTCCTGGGATTGATGATATGAATATAGGTCTCCCCATTTTCTTCAAAATACCTCTCATAACCGCCAGAAGTAACTACGGCCTGATTTTCCACAGATAAAACACCAATATAATCCTGCTGTCCGCCTTTTGGATCACGTATTCCCACTTTCCAGCTGCTGCCGTCTGGCTTCGTCCCTATCGCCTGAATGTTTCCTCCAAGAGAAACCAATGCGGAAGAAACGCCATATTCCTGAAAAAGCTCTGCCAGCTTCTGACCTGTATATCCTTTTGCAATTCCTCCAAAATCAATCTGCTGATCTGCTCCAAGCGTTACAAACTTTGCTTTTTCTTTGCTGTCCCTGCCCTTTTCATCAGAGTCCCGGGTCTGTATTTCTACTTTATTTCCATCCACCAGTGCCAGTTTTTTTTGTACTTCTGCAGCTGTAGGCACATGATAATTACCTGTGGGAAATCCCCATAGCTTCATCACCGGATAAATCGTATCGTCAAAAAGTCCGTCTGTCTCCTGATAAATCTCTTTTCCCCGGAGGATCAGTTCTGCCAGATCATCTGTTGCCTGCAGATTTCCCTGTTCATTTAAGGCATATACTTCACTTTTACTGTTTTCTGCTGATAACATCGCATCCAGTTTCTGTACTTCTTCTATAGCTGCATCTACAGCTTTTTCACTGTTTTTACCATATGCGGTAAACTCCATATAGGTGTCCATCGCAAACAGCTGCTTCTGGCATTTCTGATTCTGAACAAAATACCTGGTTCCTTCTGTAAAAATCAAAATTCCAATACAAATGCCGGCTGCCGTCAGTACTTTTCTTTTCATAAGGATCTTTTTTCCCTTGCATACTCGGTAGGAGTCTTACCTGTCATTTTCTTAAAAGAAATCCCAAAATAATGGGGATCTGAAAAGCCCACCTTCTCCGCAATCTCATAGTTCTTAAGTGCAGTCTGTTCCAGGAGTTCCTTTGCCTTTTCCATACGGGTCTTACTGAGGAATTCCAGGAAAGTGCCTCCTGTGGCTTCCTTAAAAATAGTACTGAAATAGCTTGTACCAATATTCAGATAGGAGCAGATATCATTCAATCCTAATTCCGGCTCATTGTAATGCTGGCGAATATATTCCATAGCAAGTACCGCCTGCTTCTGACCGCTGGAGCTGTTCAGGGAAGAGCACCTTTCGAATACCTCGTGAACATAGTCCTCTGCCATTTTAAAAGCTTCCTTAAAAGTTTTCTGTTCGGTTACCCGTCCCATGAGAATTTCTCTTTTGTGGAACAGATCTTCATTCTCGGAAGAAAGAGCTTCCCAGCAGCTTCCTGCATGGCGCAGAATCATCTGAAGGCAGACACAGGCCTGACTTTTATCCACTCTGGCCTTTTTGATCTCAGATTTCATAACAGAAAGAGCCTGATTCATCTCAGCTTCATTGCCTTTCTTGATTCCATCTACCATATCACTTAATGGCTGCTGCAAAGAAATACTTCTCTCCGGATTCAGTGTTTCTGTGTCAATGAGCAGATTTCCGCCCAGTAAATAGCGCAGTTCAATAGCCTTCTCAGCCTGGTTATGAGACTGGATCGTATCTCCGGGATTCCTTACCCAGCCCCCAATTCCTGCTGAAGCTTCAATGCCGATCACTTCTTTTACTTTTTTCTGGATTTCCTGACAGATTTCCTGTATTTCTCTGGAAAACTCCCTACTGCGGTTTCCCATAAAGAGGATACACACCCGGTTATTTCCTTCCTGATAGGCAATTCCTGCATTACGATCTGTCACGATCTCATCTGCAACATTAAATAAAACAAAAGCCATTAATGCGCTCTCCTGGCGTTTTTCCATATCAATCTGATGAATATCGGAAAACAGATCCATGTCAAATAACGCAACCCGATAAGATGCTGCCTCCAGATTAATTCCCATTCCAGACAATTCCTCCAGGCTCTCCTGCACATCCCGCGTACAGCTTACCAGAGATTCAATCGCTTTCGAACGAATCACCAGAGCATTTTTGTGATAATCCTGAGATGTCTTTGTGAGGGATTCTATTTTCTTCTTTTCTTTTCTCTGCAGATCTACTTTTTCTTTCATTTTGCCAATAACTTCTCTGAGCTCCATAGCAGTTACCGGCTTCAGCATGTATTCGCTTACATTATACTGAATTGCTTTCTTTGCATATTCAAATTCCCCGAAGCCACTGAAGATCACAATTACGATCTCCGGGTAATTATCATGCAGAAAATGGCTCAGTTCCATTCCATCCATATACGGCATCAAAATATCTGTGAGAACAATATCTACCGGATGGCTCTTCACAAAATCTGCTGCCTGCTTTCCGTTTTCGCAGTCTCCTACAAGCTGGCAATCCATGGACTTCCAGTCAATATTCTCCTTTATGGCGTCACGTACCAGGATCTCATCATCTACAAGTAAAATTCGATACATAGTTTTCGCTTTCCCTTTCTATACACAGCATGTACCTCATCGGCTCCCCCCCGGTGCCTGTTTGCACATGGTATTCTATTAATTTCAGCTAAATATTATATTATCACATACCATAAAATCATGCAAACTAAACAAACAATTCCAGAGTTTGTTTAAAAAACATTGGTTACTGTTTACTCCGTTCACAGTAACGCGCTTCGCGCCGCAATTCTCGGGTTTTCTGTGAACTTTGTTCACAAAAAACACCTCGC
>CAJLTE010000086.1 GCA_905209435.1 uncultured Blautia sp.
TGATCAGTCCCGGCCAATAACCAGCAAGCGCGAACCATTCTCTTCGGCGACCTTTGCAGGACCTTTAGAAAAACTTAGTCCTGGGAAATCTGCGTTATTCGCAAATCACTCACTGTCTGAGCGCAGCGAGTTTGAGTTATTTGCGAATGCTTTTAGCAGATTTTTCAGGGCTTAGCTTTTCTTAAGGTCCGAAACCGAGCCGAAAAGAATGGTTCGCGCTTGCGTCCCCTTTTACCTGATTTCCCAGGACTTAGCTTTTCTTAAGGTCCGAAACCGAGCCGAAGAGAATGGTTCGCGCTTGCGTCCCCTTTTACCTGATTTCCCAGGACTTAGCTTTTCTTAAGGTCCGAAACCGAGCCGAAGAGAATGGTTCGCGCTTGCGTCCCCCTTTACCTGATTTCCCAGCCTTAGCTTTTCTTAACCCCCGAAACCCAGCCACAAAGAATGCTTAGAGCCTGCGTCCCTCTTTATACAAACTTCAAAATATCCTCTGTCCCTTTTCTTTTTGGTCGATTAGGCTGTTCCCCAGGAACACCCACCGCGATCACAGCAACCACTGTTTCCGTTTCCGGAATAGAGCAAACCTCCCGAATCTTATCCGCATTACGAATCCCCATAATAAGAGTCCCGTATCCCAGATCCTCGGCCTTCAATATCAGATTCTCATTCTGGAGTCCCAGGTCATAGCATCCCCATCCATTTCCCAGTTCATTATCTGCAGTCCCATCCTTCTGAAATCCCGCTCTGTTGTGAACAAAAGTACTGATAATCAATACCGTATTTTCACACTTCCCGGCATTCATTTCCGGCAGACACTCTTCTCTGAACTGACTCACATCTTTCTCATCCATAATGCAGTAATAACGTCCTGTCTGAGAATTCTTCCATGAAGGTGCTTCCTGAGCCGCCTTTACCATAGTCAGAATATCCTCTTTGCTT
The DNA here is from genome assembly GCA_905209435.1 of uncultured Blautia sp. The sequence goes on from CAJLTE010000086.1 coordinate 940, forward strand.
ACCGTATTACCCTCTGAATATTTACGAACCGTTCTTCTCTTCTCGATCAGATTCTGAAATTCCATGTTTGCGTCCTCCTATTCCGTCTTATTCGTGTTTCTTATCTCTTAGCTTCGTTTTAACCTTGCTTCCTTTTTCTTTTCCATATTGGAAACGATCATACAACAGCTTGCATCACCAGTGATATTTACAGTTGTTCTTCCCATATCAAAGATTCGGTCAACGCCTGCAACCAGCGCAATACCGTCTACCGGCAGACCAACAGATGTAAGTACCATTGCCAGCATTACCATTCCTGCTCCCGGAACTCCGGCAGTACCGATAGATGCCAGTGTCGCAGTCAGAATAATTGTCAGCATCTGTGGTAAAGTAAGATGAATTCCATAACATGCAGCAATAAAAATCGCACAAACACCCTGATAAATCGCAGTTCCATCCATGTTAATGGTAGCGCCCAGCGGCAGAACAAATGAAGTAACCTCTTTAGAAGCTCCCATCTTCTCCACACATTCCATATTGATAGGCAAAGTACCTACAGAAGATGCACTGGAAAAAGCAAACATGATCGCCGGAAGCATCCCCTTAAAGAATTCCAATGGGCTTAAGCCGCCCATAGCCTTTACTGCAATAGAATATACAACTACTGCATGAACAATATAGCAGATATATGCTGCCAGAAGCACCATTGCCAGAGAACCGATAATTGCCGGTCCATTGGACGCGATAACCGGACACAACAGACAGAATACACCGATTGGAGACAGCTTCAGGATCATCTCCATACATTTCATAAATACATCATTCAGATCATTACATGCATTTACGACACGTGCATTCTTTTCTTCCCCGATCATAATAATGGCAAATCCCAGTAACAGTGCCATCACAATAATCTGGAGCATATTTGCTTCTACCATAGGAGAAACAAAATTAGATGGAAAAATATTCACAATCGTATCCATAAATGACGTAGCTTCTGCCGCCTCATAAGTCAGGTCTGTAGTAGCAACCTTTGGAAAAAGTCCTTTAAACAGGTTTCCGCCGATCAATCCGATCGTAATCGCAAATGCAGTTGTGCATAAATAATATACAACTGTTTTCAGACCGATCGATCCGACCTTCTTGATATCACGCATGGAAATAATTCCACACATAATGGAAAATAATACGATTGGAACAACAATGAACTTAACCAGATTCAAAAAGATCGTTCCAAAAGGTTTGATGTACGACTGTGCAAAATCCGCATACTTCTGCATCAACAGTCCTGCCACGATTGCCAGTACAAGCGCAATAAAAATCTGCATGGCCAGTGACATTTTTTTCTTCTCTTTTGTCATAAATAGCCCTCTCTTTCCCTCATAGATGTGTTGTATATCTCCATGTCACCTGGGCTGTACAGAAGATATGAATTAATTATATCATACCTTTCTTCTATACGGGGCAATTTATTTGCATCGATTATTCTTTCCATACGAAAAAAGCCGATAACATTGCAATGCCTGTTACCAGCTTTTTCGAAATGATATTTTATCCTTAACTGTTGTTTAATATCTTCGCTGAACAGCGACTGCTGAACAGTTATAATTCTTTAATAGATGATGATCGGATATCCTCCATCAATCGTATTATAGATCAGTGCTGCCTGATCTTCCGGCAGATTGATACATCCATGACTTCCATGTCCTGTTTTGTAACGGTCACCGCCAAATGCAGACTGCCATGGCGCGTCATGAAGTCCCTGACCATAAACAAACGGCATCCAGTAATTTACAGTCTTCGCATAACCGTATTCCTCACTGCTCAATGTAAACGGACTCGCTTTATAAGCAATCGGCCATGCACCCCTGTACGTCTCGCGCTTCGCAGTAGGTGCCCCACTGACAATATCTGTCTCTGTAACCAGAGCTCCATCCTTGTACAGCCATAAATGCTGAGCATCCAGGCTGACCTCTATATAGCTGCCTGCCAGATCATCTGTACCGTTTCTCTGCATACCACTGCTGCTGTATACAGGTTCTCTTGACACAGCCTCTCCGCTCTTCAGGTCCTCCAGCAGCTGTGTAAGTTCTCCTTCCTGATCAATTCTGTATCCATACTCATTATCAGAAACCGTGATATCTGCTCCCCCGGATGTATGAAATGTACGCGGCACATAAATCGTATTATATTTATTCGCCATATCTGAAATATAAGCAGCTGCCGCATCTTTATCAACACTGATTCCGTTATTCTTAATCTTCAGCCAGGAATTGATCGTATCGGAATCCAGAATCTGAGTTTCTGAGCCAAAAACATATGTAACCGTAGTACTGCGATACTTCTTCAGCTGAGAATTCAGCTTCTTTACCTGCTGTTTCATTTCTCCCGATGCTTCAATATCCGGCTGGCGGTAGACTTCCTCACTCAAAACAATCTGCACATCAGAGGACAGCAGTTCCGTCTTAAACTTCTCATCCAGAGTATCATTTACATAGCTTAACAGTCTGTTTACATCAATCTGATTTCCCACAACCTGCTTCACCAGTACATACTTCTGTTTTTTCTTACTGTACCGAATGTACGCATCTGTAGAATCAATTCTCTCTTTACTTTTAAAATTCTCCACTGCCAAAGCAGTCTGCTCCTGCGCCTCATCCTTAAGGATCTGATAATCTATCGTATAATCCCTCTGAGATGCAAAAATCTGAAACTTCTGTTTTCTTTGCTGCTGAAGTGCCTCAAGCGAACTCTTCAGTGTATCCTGATCCAGACTATATCCCATCTGCGCCAGTGTAATACTGTAAATATCTTCTCCGTCTTCATTCAGAGTTACAGTTTTATTCTGAAAGCTTTCAGATATCTTCTTCTGTGCTTCCTCTACGGTAAGTTTCGATACATCCAGTCCATATACGCTTATCTTTCTTCCGAGCGTAGTGGTATCCACATGACGTATATAAACAAACAGCCCGATTCCGGTTAACACAACCACTGCAATACACAATGCAAGAAGCACTTTTAGCTTCTTTTTGTTTAAAGCTTTTTTCTGCTCCATCGTTTATTCTCCTGCAATTTATAAAATACTTATTTTATACGATATCAGCTCCAAAAAAATTCGCATCTGCGCGATAAGACGCTTGAATTTTTGATCCTGACATCTTTTATATTTTATTATATAAAAAAACAAAAAGCAATTTGTAAAATAAAAAAGCCCCTGTCCTGTCTGTATTCCACAGCCAGAACAGCGACTTTCCAATCTGTTCATACATAATTTTTTTTCACAATTGAAGCAGGGGACTTACTTGATTTGGTTAAATCAGCATATATATTGCAATACATACGGAAAATACCGCTACAAAAATCTTAAGTCCCTGGACAGGAACTTTTCCCGCGAAACGGCTTCCGATCCAGACTCCGATTCCATGTGTGATAACGATCAGCGCTAATAATCCCAGCATCCCCTTCCAGTCAACTCGTGAAAGATATCCAGCGCATGCCGGAACTGCAATAAACACAGAATCAAACAATGCAACGCCTACTGCAATTCTGGCAGATACACCGCATGCCACCAGCAGCGGCATTACCAGTACAGGACCACCAGCCCCGGACAGAGAACAGATACAGCCGGTGGTAATTCCGAGTATCAGCAGAAACACAATGCTGTCTGTTGATGCACTTTCTTTTTCGGATAAATCATCTTCTGTCTGCTGTACTCTGCGTTCTTTTCTCTTATCATTCCACATGCGGATAAGAATTGACAGGCCTGATAACAGCACCACCAGATAAAGTATGGTTTTTGCTGTACTCTTCGCGATCAGCGCCTGGAGAAATACCCCACCCACTGCGCCGATCAGACTTCCTATTCCCAGTTTCACAGACATGGAAATGTCCAGATTTCCAGCCTTATAATAATTCCAGGAACCGATCAGTCCCGATACCAGGAATGCCAGAAAACTCATTGCCAGTGCATAAGTTACATCATATCCCAGCGCCCCTGTATACAGCATCGGAAGCAGAAATCCCGCAATGCCGCAAATGCCAATGCAGCCTCCTACCGCTGCATTGGCAAGACCTATGATCAATATTGTTACTATTGATAATCCGTTCAAAATAATTCTCCTTTTCCCTATCTGCCGGCTTTATAATATTTTTTTGCCTGCCACATAATTTTTTCCTCATCAAGTGTGAGTACCTGTCTGTTATGCATCAGTATCTTTCCTGCCACTATACTGTCTGACACATCATTTCCGCATACACATTCCAGAAGTGTATTCACTCTATTTGCTGTGGCATATAACTGCGGCTGATCCCAGTTAATGGCAATCAGATCCGCCTGATATCCTTCTCTAATCATTCCTGACTGCTGTTCATTCAGGATACGGGCACCGTTTGTAAATGCCATTTTCAGAATAGTTTTTGCAGGCATGACTGCCGGATCCGCATTCTTTACACCGTGAAAAGCGTTCATAACAGACCTGAAAATCTTCATCTCATTCCATAAACTTAAGCCGCCATGAGCCGCCCCATCTGTTCCAAGCCCTACACAGATTCCGCGTTCCAGAAGATCCGGTGTCTCCGGAACACCTTTTCCACAATTACTGAATGGACAGTGTACCACTTTTGCACCTTTCTGTGAAAGTAATGCACGCTCTGACGGTGAAAGCATGATTCCGTGTGCTGCCAGAAAGTGATCATTCAGCACATTCAGAGAATCCAGATATTCTACAGGGCGCTGCTGATAATTCTGCAGCGTATAGTTTACTTCCCCTGCATATTCATTCATGTGTGCCTGCACTTTTGTATTCTTTTCCCTGGCTCTCTCTGCAGTCTTTACGATGAGTTCCCTGGAACAGTTCATCAGTGCACGCAGAGAATAGAATACCTGCAGATTTCCCTGTCCGTGAAATTCTTCATACAGTCTATCCTGAGATGCCAGTACTTCGTCTGTTGTCTGACGGATAGAATCCGGGAAGTTTCCCTGGTCCATAGATGAATAGGAAATCGCTCCGCGAAGTCCGGACTCAAGATACACTTTTGCCGCTTCTTCCATGTAATAGCTTCCTGCATCTATGAAACCTGTTGTTCCATTCTTTATCATTTCCAGCGCTGCCAGTTGTGCACTGAGCTGCATTTTTTCCGGTGTCAGTGTACTCTCAAACGGAAGCATGATCCGTGTCCAGATCATTGGAAGTTCATCAAGGACTGCACCTTTCAGAAGCTGTTGTCCTGTATGCATATGACCATCTACAAGTCCCGGGATCCACAAAAGATTTTCACCGTCAATGATCTGTTTTGTTTCATACCTGTCTTGTGTTTCTTCATCCATATCTGCTTTATCGGAAAAGATTTTCAGAATTTTCCCCTGGGCAACGATGATAGAAACATGATCCTGAACTTCCATATTTTCATCTAAATAGGAGGTATTCTTAATTAAAATGTCACATAATACTTTCTTTCTCATTTAGTTCCTCTTTTTGCATTTCTTTATAAGTCAGTCTGATACTGTTTACGCACTGCGACAGCAGATATTCTGGCATAATTATGAGCGTTTTTGCAACATATTATATCAGATTACATGTGTTACTGACAGAAGAATCTGTGCGATAATTGCAGAGCAGGTGAAAGTTCCTACCATTACAAGAGCTGCGATCAGAAGCATTTTCCATCCCTGTCTTGCAAACTCTTTCAGCTGGTCACTGATAGAAATCCCTGCATAGGCGCCAACCATTGTTAGAGGTGCTGTAAAATTGATCTTTCCTGCTGCTTCGATCACATATTCTCTTGCAGGGCAGATCGGAGATGCCAGAAGAAGTCCGATCAGGGAACAATAGGCGATCACCGGAAATTTCACCGGAATAATCTTACTGATAATTACTGCTGCCAGAGAAATCAGAAGCAGGATTGCGATTCCCGGAAGAGAATCTCCGAAACTTACCTGAAATCCTACAAAATTGGCAAGTGCGATTCCAAGACCTGCCACAATAAACATTACTGCCCACTCAATATATCTCATCTTAGTTCTTTCCCTTCTTTGCAATCTTATCATGAATTGGTCCAAGCTTTGGTTCCAAAACTCTGTAAAGCCAGTTACATAACGGAACCCCTATAAATATCGCCATATAGATTCCGTCAATTCCTGAAATTGTTTCACTGGCACTAGCAAGCGCGGAAATCTGCTCTGCCATTGCCGGGAACATTGCCGACAGACTGGCTGTGGCAGATGCCATCATGATTCCGGCACCTACACCGGATGCCATTCCCAGTGCATACGGATGGAAAATTCCGGTTGAAGCAATAACAGTCGCCATAAATCCAAAGAAAATTGTTCCGACCATTCCGCCGACAATATAAATAGAAAGACTTCCTCTTGCCTCTGCTGAATCCGGTCCAAACATATCCTGCATCAGAGCCAGGTTTGTCTCTCGGTTAATGGAATGACATGCACCAACCGCCTCTCTCTTCAGTCCAAGGAGCAGTGCGATCGGAAGAGAGATAAAAATGGTTCCAAGGTTTCCGAATTCCTGTAAGATCAGGGCCGGACCTGCAGAAATAACAGTTTCAATGCTTGCACCTGCGTTAATGCCAAGCTTTGCAATGAATGGGCAGATACAGACAATAACCAGTTTTGATGCTGCTTTTACTTCCGGTTTCTTGAATATCTTGAGGACCTGAGGGCCTGCCAGAACTCCAAGTATAATCGAATAAAAGATAGGAAACAGAATCAGTGTTCCGGGTCCTAACGGTATCTTGATCTGGCCGATGGAATCGGCGATTACAATAAAGATCAATGCTGCAATGTAAATCTTCCACTCTTTTTTCAGGCGCTCTCCAAGTCCTGAGTACATGTAAGTCTGTTCGTTCATAACAGTCTTTTCCTCCCTTTTTCCAGCATTCTTTCGTTTCTGTCCCATCCATTCAGTCAATACTTTTCTGTCATCGGCAGTTTTACTTTTTTCTCTGTTGCTGTTGATTATATTTTACTGATATGCATTCTTCAAAAAAAGGACAAAGGGATGTTTTTATGATATAATTTGTAAAAGAATTGTATTTATGGAGGATTTTTGACATGACACTGGAAGAACTGATCCAGAAATATCCGGATGTAAAGACCTATTTCGAATTTATGCCTGAAGAACTGAAATCCCGCTATACAATCCGTACTTTTCCACCTGGAACTATCATTCATCAGAAAGATTATCCACTGAATTACTTCGGAATCGTATGCAGCGGAGATCACCGGGTAATCAATGAATTTGAAAACGGTAATGTTTTTATGATTGAAAAAAATGAAGCAATTGATTTCATCGGCGAGGTGACAATCCTTGCTGACAAACCCAACACCTCCGTTACGATTGAAACTCTGACAGACTGTGTGGTATTTATGATCTCCAGAGCTGATTTTGAAATGTGGATCGCGCAGGATATTCATTTTCTCCGGCTTGTTGCACATAAAATTGCTTATAAACTTTACCGTTCTTCTTATAACCGGGGTGCCAAGCTTTTCTATCCGCCGACATTTCTGTTTCTTGACTATCTGCTGAAATATGCATCATTGAACCGTATAGAGAAAACTGGAAGTATCACTCTGAAAAAGACCCGCGAGGAAATTAAAGAAGAACTGGGAATGACAGTAAAAACTATCAACCGCACTATTGCTAAACTGAAAGAAGACGGACTGATTGATACATACAAGGGAAAAGTTACCATGGATCTGGCACAATATAAGAGAGCGCAGGAAGAAATTGCTTACTATGTGTCACGACATGAATAAAAGGGGATCTTGTAACAAGATTCTCAGCACTATAGTTCTCACATAACTTTGCCGAGCACGCTCCCATGGCACAAAAAAATCTCACACCGCAAAGGATGTGAGATTTTTTATTGCTTATGAGGTTATCATCAAGCTTTGTTAACTGATCCGAATAATTCCATTTTTTCTTTAACAGTAGCTTTGATTGCTTCGAAGCCAGGTGCAAGAAGTTTACGTGGATCGTATCCTTTGCCCTGCTGGTCTTTGCCTTCTTCGATGTATTTACGTGTAGCTGCTGCGAAGGAAAGCTGACACTCTGTGTTAACGTTGATCTTGGATACACCAAGGTCGATAGCTTTCTTGATCATGTCTGCAGGGATACCTGTGCCGCCGTGAAGAACGAGTGGCATATCACCTGTTAACTGCTGGATAGCGTCAAGAGTTTCAAAGCTTAAACCTTTCCAGTTTGCCGGATATTTTCCGTGGATGTTACCGATACCAGCTGCAAGGAAGTCAATGCCAAGGTCTGCGATCATCTTGCATTCCTTAGGATCTGCGCATTCGCCCATACCTACAACACCGTCTTCTTCGCCACCGATGGAACCAACTTCTGCTTCCAGAGACATTCCGTGTTCAGCAACAATCTTAACCAGTTCTTTAGTTTTTGCAACGTTCTCTTCGATCGGATAGTGAGATCCGTCGAACATGATGGATGAGAATCCTGCTTCTACACATTTTAAGCATCCTTCATAGCTGCCGTGGTCAAGGTGAAGAGCTACTGGAACTGTGATGTTCAGTTCTTCCATCATTCCGTTAACCATGCCAACAACTGTTTTATAACCAGTCATGTATTTACCAGCACCTTCGGATACACCGAGGATTACAGGAGAGTTCAGTTCCTGAGCTGTTAAAAGGATAGCTTTTGTCCACTCAAGGTTGTTGATGTTGAACTGTCCAACTGCATAATGACCAGCTTTTGCTTTTTTCAGCATTTCTGTTGCACTTACTAACATGATAAATTCCTCCTAATCTGTAGTAACTGTCTGTTCACTGCTACTGTTCATCACCTTCTCAGTATGATCGTGATATATGAACAATAACTGTTCTTTCGCAGTTACTCTAATCAATCTTTGATATGGAATTACATCTATATCCAGATATGGTTATATTACCAGATTTCTGCTTTTTCGTCTACTCTTTTGCCAAAAAAATAACAAACAAAATTCCCCGGAAGATATGCAAAAAAGTCCGGCAATACACAATATATAATAATTTTCTGCAATTTATAAAAAAGTGCTTGCATTATTTAAATATTTCATATATAATAAGTTTCGGTTTAAGGATGGATTCCCGAGTGGCCAAAGGGGGCAGACTGTAAATCTGTTAGCAACGCTTTCGAAGGTTCGAATCCTTCTCCATCCACTTAAGACTCAGACATTTGTCTGAGTCTTTTTTATATCATAAGAAATTCCCCCATCAATATCCTCATGCCATCACTATATCCCATTTTATTACCACTGCTTCAATAAATCAGCGCAGAATAATATTTAATTTGGGTGCGGTTTCGGCACCTAAATTAAATATTATTCTGCGCATCCCTTATACCAATACACAAAAAAGCAGCCCCCTTTCTCATTTCTAAAGAGGCTGCCCTTCCAAATCAATTCTTATGATGTAAAACCACCGCGCCAAATGCCGGCATTGTAAGTTTGAGGATTCCGGCGGAGGCGGTGTATTCTGCAGGTTCTTCGGTGAATCCGTCTGCAGATGTCACAACAATACGCTCCAGCTTGGTATCTGCCAGACGGCTGATTCCGGCCTGCCACAACTGAATTTCTACTTCACGACTCTCTGCCTGGTTATTCACGATCACGATCATCTGCTCTTTCTGTGAGAATCTTGCATAGCAGAGCCCCTGATAGTCATTCCAGAGGAATCCAAGAGAACCTGTCTTTAAGACTTCATAGCTCTTGTGGATACGGATCATTACTCTGTGGAAATCGATCATCTGGTAATCTTCACGTCCCCACGGATACGTACGTCTGTTATCCGGATCTGTGAATCCGCAGAGTCCGGCTTCGTCTCCATAATATACGGTCGGTGCGCCCGGCCATGTCATCTGTATGGCTACGGCTTCACGCATAACTGCAGGATTTACTCCTTCAGATGCAGCTTCTGCACCTGCGTAGGAAATTCTTCCTACTCTGTGGTTGGTTCTGGTCAGGAATCTGGAGTGGTCATGATTGGATAACTCATTCATTGCTGTCTGAAGAGCAGACATATGAAGCGCACGCATGTGATTCTTCATTGCCCCGATAAAAGCTTCACTGTTTCCAAGCAGATCTTCTCTGTACTCATCACTGTGTTTCTCCATACCAGTCAGGAACCATGTCAGCGGTTCCATGAACGCATCATAGTTCATAACTGTATCCCATTCATCACCCTGGAGCCATCCTTCCGGATTACCATAATGTTCAGCCAGAATGATTGCATTCGGATTAGCAGCCTTAACTGCTTTGCGGAAATCTTTCCAGAATTTATGGTTAAACTCATTGCTGTGACCCAAGTCTGCTGCCACGTCAAGTCTCCATCCATCTACGTTGTACGGTGCAGATACCCATTTCTGTCCTACATGAAGAATATAGTCATAAAGTTCCTGAGAACCTTCATAATTCAGCTTCGGAAGTGTATCGTGTGTCCACCATCCATCATAAGTCGGATTGTATGGCCATTTATTCGGATCATTAAAGGAAAAGAAATTTCTGTATGGACTGTCAGCGGAAATATAAGCTCCTTTCGGATATCCCTCCTGGTTCTCATAAATGCGCTCTCTGTCCATCCATTTATTAAAAGAACCGCAGTGGTTGAATACACCATCCAGAATGATCTTCATTCCTCTTCTGTGGATCTCTGCAGTCAGTTTGGCAAACAGTTCGTTGCTGGCCTCCAGATTCTTCTTGTCTGTGACACGTTTGATATATTTCCATGCATGGGAATTATCGCCGTCATCCCCCAGAAGGATTCCCTCATTGCAGTCCTCTACGATCCTGCCGTAATGCGGGTCTACATAGTCATAATCCTGGCAGTCATATTTGTGGTTACTTGGTGATACAAAGATTGGGTTCAGATAAATAACCTCTACACCCAGATCCTGCAGATAATCCAACTTGTTCATGATACCCTGCAGGTCGCCGCCGTAGAATTCACGCACGCCCATCACTGCCGGTATCTTGTTCCACTGTTCTACCTGTACACTCTTGTCTCCAATGTAGTGATATTCTCCGGTCACTACATCATTGGTCGGATCTCCGTTCAGGAAACGGTCTACATAAATCTGGTACATAACTGCACCTTTTACCCACTTTGGTGTATCAAAACCCGGATAAATTTCAAAATCCATTCTGCCTTCATGTCTGGTACAGACTCCAAGATTATTATAATAACAGGTTACCCGGCCATACTGTATTTCAAAATAATAACGGAAGATGTCCTCTCCAATGGTTACCTGCACAGAATAATAATCAAAACCATTCTCTGTATCACAGATCTGCATCTGCATACGCTGCTCACCACTTACAAGATATACAGAGTCAACATTGTTTCTCTGTGTACGGAATTTAATCGTTACAGTGTCCCCGGCCTTCGGTTCTGCCGGATTTCTGTAAAATTCTGTTCCATCACTGAAAAGCGCCTCTTTATTAAATACAGGACGCATGTTTAAGATATACTGCATTTTTTTTCTTATATCTACTTTTTCATGTTCCATTTCCGTCTATTCCTCTCTGTCATTTCCATCCATTTTCCAAATCTTCCAGGAGAAGTTTTTACTGCTAATATTAATATATGTCAGATCCACTCATGTCAATCGGATATTCGCAATCCGTTTCTCTGCAGTCAAATGAACAGTCTCTTTTTTCATCTGTATTATTTTATCTTAAAATGAGTCATCTGACAACCGTCCGATTTTCCTAAATTTATGTACATATTCAGTGATTCTGTTCACTATATACCGCGCATCACTTTTTTGTTTTTTAGATAAAGTAAAAAAGCCAGCGGGATAAGCTGGCTTTTTTGGAGAAGGTATTTCTTCTTAT
>CAJLTE010000087.1 GCA_905209435.1 uncultured Blautia sp.
AAGCAGCTGAATTTCTCATAGAGATCATGCCGGTTATGTTTATTCCGGCAGGTGTTGGATTACTGACAGCCTGGGGCGTACTGAAACCGGTATGTGTGCCGATCATTCTGATCACTGTAATTACCACAGTCGTAGTTATGGTTGTAACAGGTCGTATCACTCAGACAGTTATTCGTATGGACAGAAAGAAAGGACAGAAGAAATCATGACACAATTTATGAGCAATTCCATATTCTTTGGCGCAGCGATCAGTCTGATCGCATATGAAGCAGGACTTCTTTTAAAGAGAAAATTTAAGATGGCGATCTTTAACCCGCTTCTGATCGCGATTATCGCGGTAATGGCAGTTCTCTCTTTATTACACATTGATTATGATACTTATAACCAGAGCGGTCAGTATATCAGCTATCTGCTCACCCCTGCAACTGTCTGCCTGGCAGTTCCATTGTATCAGCAGATGGAACTTCTGAAAAAGAACCTCAAAGCAGTCGTGATCGGAATTGTTTCCGGTGTACTTGCAAGCATGGTCAGTGTACTGCTTCTCTGCAAACTGTTCCGACTGAGTCATGAGCAGTATGTCACACTTCTTCCAAAGTCTATTACAACAGCGATTGGAATGGGGGTTTCCGAAGAACTTGGAGGTATCGTAACAATTACAGTTGCAGTCATCATCATCACAGGAGTTCTTGGAAACATGATAGCAGAGACCGTGATCAAACTGGCACACATCGAAGAGCCAATAGCCAAAGGATTGGCATTGGGAACTTCTGCCCATGCGATTGGTACTGCTAAGGCAATGGAACTTGGCGAAGTAGAAGGCGCAATGAGCAGCCTCGCAATTGCGGTTGCAGGTCTGCTGACGGTTGTTGGAGCATCCGTATTTGCACAGTTTATGTAGAGAGTTACTGTACATTAGAATAATATAAATAATGGAATCAGATTAAGAGGATTGTTGTGTTAAGAGATTAGCATGACAGTCCTTTTAATTTGCAAAACAAAACAAATGTTCGAAAAAACTCTTCCATTTTCGAACGAAGTGTGGTATTATAAGTCAAAAGCGAATATATGTTCGGAAAATATGTTCGATTTCAGCCGAACAGAGAGGAATTTAAGGAGGAGAAAGAAATGACAAATACAGCAAATACCACACAGAGAATCAGAAGAAACAAGAACCACAAATTTTCAAAGACAATGGCATTGATCCTGGGAGTGATCGTTACTCTGGAGGTAATGATCGCAGGGGGAATGATCTTTAATATTGATTTTCATTCCGCAGATATCATTGCCCTGATCTTTGGATTTATAGTAGTATTTTCAGGGGCAGTTGCGATTCTGACGGACAATTGATTGATCAAAGAAATGTTTTACTCCATCTGAGAGTATCTGTTTAAAAGTTTTGGTTTCTTCCTAAATATTAGACAAAAGTTGTCAGAAATGTTATGATATAAATATATATCATAGCAAGGTATGGAATATACCATAAAAGGGGTAAAGATGACTGTAAAATCAAGTCTTTTGGAAATGTTAGAGAAGAATAAAGGGGAGGTGCTCTCGGGTGAAAGCATTGCCGGTGAACTGGGCTGTACCAGAGCGGCAGTGTGGAAAGCAGTGAAGGCACTCCGGGAAGAAGGATATCATATCGAGGCAGGACCGAACAAGGGCTATATGCTTGCAAAAGATACCAATCGCCTGTCTCAGGAGGCAATCCGGTTATTTCTGGATGATCCGGAGGTCAAGATTGATATTTATGACGAACTGGAATCCACGAACCAGACTGCCAAGAAGGAAGCTATGGTCGGGGAAGCCGGGCACGGAGCCTTTGTAATCGCCAGAAGTCAGACTGCAGGCAGAGGCAGACGAGGACGGGAGTTCTATTCTCCGGCAGATGCAGGACTTTATATGAGCGTAATCCTGAAACCACAGGGAACCATACATGACAGCCTGCTGATCACTACAGCGGCAGCAGTGGCAGTGTACAGGGCAGTTGAGCAGGTTTGTGGGATTCAGTTGGATATCAAATGGGTCAATGATCTGTTCTATCAGGGGAAGAAAGTCTGCGGAATCCTGACAGAGGCAGTTACAGATTTTGAAAGCGGAAATATAGAATTTGTAGTAGTAGGTATGGGACTGAATATCTATCTGGAGTCAGAGCTGCTGCCGGAAGCATTGAAGGATGTTGCCGGAACACTTTACCAGAGCCGGGAGGATGCAGAGAAAACAGACCGCAACAGACTGGCGGCAATGATCGTAAATGAATTAAGAAAAGAAACAAAAGATCTGAAGCTGTCTCCGGATTATGTAGAACACAATATGATCCCAGGACATCAGATCACGATTACAGATGGAACCTCTTCCAGAAAAGCATTTGCATTAGAAATATGCAGCGACGGACGGCTGAAAGTACAGGAAGAGAACGGACAGGAGACGATATTAGCTTTTGGAGAAGTTTCGGTGTCTATGTAAAAAATGCGATTCAGATATGATAGATATCTGAGTCGCATTTTTTTGAATAGATGGATTCAGTGAAACAAATTCTATTATGCAATCTGAGAGTCTGAATCTGAATCAGAATTGTTGAGAGAATCAGGTACATTTTCAGTTGCATTATTGCTTTCTGCTTTTGGTTCAGCGGAAGTAACTTCTGAATACTGGGTATCAACAACAGGTGTGCTATTCTGCTGTTCTGTCGGCTGCTGAGCGGCAGGTGTGTTAGTTTTTACATCCATATGCGGCATATCATTCATATTCTGCTGATACGGACGATAAGGTGTCCAGTAATGTTCTTCCTCTTTACTGCTATTCTGCTGTTCGTCGTCCAGTTCATCTTTCTTACGGGTAAGAATGTAAATTCCTGCAAGAATAATACATACTGCAATTACCAGCTGAGGAAGATGATATGCAAAAGTTCCAAGAACATCAGCCAGATAACCCGGCAGGATCATATAGAAGAAATCTACGATATTGTTCCAAAGGATAGAAGCTCCGAAAATAATCAGCAGAATCGCAGTTAGTTTTCTGTGATGACGGATCAGAGAATTGATATCTCCTGCAAGCTCATCCATATGAAAGACATAGGAGTCCTCTATGGAATAGAATTCTTCTTCTGAAAGAGATTTCAGGTTGTGTACATTAAAGAAGCTGTAGAACCAGAGGATCGGAATCAGGAAGATAAGCCAGTCCATTCCGGTAAATGAGCCTACGGCAAATACCCCCCAGAACAGCAGCATAATACTGAGTCCTTGCTTCTTAAATCCCATATACATTTCTCCTGCGCCCGGGATTAAGGAAAAGATAAAAAGCCAGAATCCACGTTTTTGTTTTTGCATACTTTATTTGCCTCCATTCATTATTTTACTGGAAAAATCACTGATATACTGAGCCAGAGAGCTGGTACCATCGCAGATGCTCTGGTTAATTCCTCTGGAAAAATCATAAAGCTGGCTGCCGCCACGTTCCGGTACGGTACGTTCAGTCTGAGTGGAATAATGATTTGCTCTCAATTCTGAGAAATCCACAGATGGAATACTGAACAGAAGAAGCAGTGCGGCAGCAACACCTGCAGCAGTTTGTAGACTGTACCGCAGAAGCTGGACTTTTCGTGAAGCTTTATTTGCAGCCCGTGCAAACTGAACTTCGCTGGATGCGGTTTTGTTCATGATCTGTTCTGTCAGATAAGAGGGGACAGTAACAGAATTGTGACTTTCCTGTTCTATCATCTGGTCGAGACATGAATCGCAGTGATCCAGATGCGACAGAAGTTCGATGATTTGCTGCGTGCTCATAGTTCCGTTGTCAAATTCTATTAAATCATTTTTATCAATATGCATCTAATCACTCCTTTCAAGCATCTTTTTTAACATAGCTCTTGCACGATAGAGCTGTGTCTGGATTGTTTTTGGATTTTTGTTTGTACGCTGTGCGATTTCGGATACGGACAGTTCCTGGCAGAAATGCGCATAGGCAACTTCTTTGTAAGGACTTTTCAGCTGCATGCACAATGCCTTTACACGGGCATTGGAGTCTGTCAGCATATATTCATCTTCAGGAGAAGACTGTTGATCCGGAATCTGAGAAAAATATGTATCCTCTGTGGGAATACTGCGGCGCCCGGCGGCTTTCAGATAGTCCAGGCATTTTCGGACTGCAATCTTGCTTAGCCAGGCTTTCTCATAAGTGCCGTCAAAACGGGACAGGTTTTTATAGGCAGACAGAAACACTTCCTGAGTAAGATCCTCGGCATCAAATGGATTGCCGACGGACTTCAGGCAGATCGAGTATATTAAGTTCTGGTATTGTGTAATCAGATATTCCAGATATTGCTTTTCTGTGATCATTACTGTCTCCTTTGTCCCCGTTCATTTAATTATAACGCAGAAAGTATGGGAATGGATTCAGATATTTAGAAAAAAGATTTAAGTCAAATTTTAGATATATTTCGCTGGAAATAGAAGAGTCATCATGATAGATATCATCTGATATAGATAGTCTTGATAAGTAAATAGTTTTGTTCTATACTTGAGAACAAATGGGAAAAGCTGAGAAAAAGTTATGTAAAAGGAGAGCACCAAAACAATGACAGAAACAAGACGCTTATATTATGAAGATGTATATAAAAAGGAATTCACTGCAACCGTTGTAGAGTGCAGAGAGAGAAAAAAGGGTTATGCAGTGATCCTGGATGAGAGTGCCTTTTATCCGGAAGGCGGCGGTCAGCCGAGTGATGTGGGAACTCTGGGCGATGCAAAGGTGACAGAGGTTCATGAGAAAGATGGAGAATTACTTCATTATACTGATAAGGCCCTGGAAGTGGGTGAGAAGGTTGAAGGGAAGATTGACTGGGCACGTCGTTTTGATCTGATGCAACAGCATTCAGGTGAGCATATGGTCAGTGGTATTATCCATGAGAAATATGGTTATGACAATGTTGGGTTTCATATGGGCAGCGATGTGATCACTGTGGATCTGAATGGTATGCTGGATGAAGCTCAGCTTGCAGAAATCGAAAAGGAAGTAAACGAGAGAGTCTGGGAAGATAAGGAAGTACAGATTACTTATCCGACTGCAGAGGAACTTCAGGCTCTGGATTACAGAAGCAAGAAAGAGCTGACCGGACAGGTTCGTATTGTGACTTTTCCGGGAGTAGACGTATGTGCATGTTGTGGAACTCATGTAACTCATACAGGCGAGATCGGAATGGTGAAGCTTCTCTCTGTAGTGAAGTTCCGTGATGGTATCCGTATGGAGATGATCTGCGGAAAACGTGTTCTGGATTATCTGAATATGGTGAATGAACAGAACCACCAGATTTCCGTAAAGCTTTCTGCAAAGATGGAAAAGACAGCAGATGCAGTACAGCGTCTGCAGGATGAAAACTTCCGACTGAAAGGCCAGGTGGCACGTATGGAAGAGGAGATGTTCCAGGCCGAGGCGAAGAAATGGGAAGGCGCAGGAAGTGTCCTGATCTTCAAAGAAGGTCTGGAAGCAGATTCTGTACGTAAACTTGCGGATGCAGTGATGAACACCTGCCAGGGATGCTGTGCGGTATTTTCCAGAAATGAAGATGGAAGTTACAAGTATGCAATGGGCGAAATTGATGGAGACTTACGCCAGTACACAAAGGAAATGAACGCTGCATTAAACGGCAGAGGCGGCGGTAAGCCATTCTTTGTACAGGGATCCGTGCAGGCGACAGAGGCAGAGATCCGAAATTTCTTTGAGAAATAAAATGCTGCTGATAGGGAAAGCAATAATAAAAATGAATGACAGATTAAGACAGATGATGGGATAGAACTAAGAAAAGGAAAAGGGAAATGTTTGGAGAGTGTCATGCACATATAATTATGAATGGCGTGAATTATCGTCAGGCAATTGATATGCATAAGTATGGTCCAGATGGCCAGATAATAAGAGAACATCTGAAAGCTTATCAGGATAGGGGAATTACTTTCGTTCGTGACGGTGGTGATGCGTTGGGGGTTTCCATGAGAGCAAAAGAACTTGCTTCAGAATATGGAATAGATTATCGGACTCCTATATTTGCGATTCATAAAGAGGGACACTATGGCTCCATTGTTGGTAAGAGCTTTGCGACGATGAGAGAATTTCATGATCGCGTGCTGGAGGCGAAGAACGCGGGTGCAGACTTTATTAAGATTATGACTACGGGAATCATGGATTTTAATGCGCATGGAGCTGTCACGGGTACACCACTGGATGCGGCAGAAGTGAAAGAGATGGTGCATATTGCACATGAAGAGGGTTTGGCGGTGATGTCCCATACCAACGGAAATTATGGAGTACAGGCAGCACTAAGTGCCGGAGTGGACAGTCTGGAACATGGAAATTATATGAATGAAGAAAGTCTTGTCATGTTTGCTGAGAGTGATACGGTATGGGTTCCTACCTTGGTCACAGTGAGAAACCTTCTGGGAGACGGACGCTATGAGGATGACGCCTTGAAGCCAATTGTAGAGTCAGCAGAAGAAAATATAAGAAAGGCATTTCAGCTTGGAGTGAAGGTTGCTCTGGGTAGTGATGCGGGGGCTTACAGGGTCATTCACGGAAAAGGGATTCAGGATGAAGTGCAGGCATTTGTGCAGATTTTGGGAGACCGGGAAGCTGTATATCGTTGGCTTGCTGATGGTGAATCGGAGATCAGGAAGAGATTTATAAGATAAAAACAGTAAAATAAAAAGCAGTTCATTTACAGAGTATTGAGGTATTAAAAGATGCAATATATAAATCTGTAGATGAACTGCTTTTTTATTGCTTATGCATTCTGAATCTTAATTGCAGTATAAATATTAGAAGATTTGGACTTCGATGGATGGAAAGTAACACATACATAATCTCCATATTCTACACCGCCTTCCGTGAGATCCTGGGCATTTTCGATGCGGAAGGTATCGACAGCTCCATCATCGGTCTGAACGGTGATTGTATTGGCTGTGCTTCCGGTAATAGTTCCGGTTACTGTAAAAGAAATGTGTTTATCATTGATTTCGGCAGGATCTTCTCCTGTTACAGCAATGATGCGGATATCTTCCAGAGAGTCTTCCTCCAGATCACCGATATAAGTTACATTGGCGTGAGAACCGGCAGCAATTCCACCTTCGAAATAAACCGGGATTGCAGACATATCAATGTTTATTGAATTATCACTGCCTGCCGGAAGAACCTGAAGGACGTTCAGATTTACTCCCTGAATAGTTGCCAGAAACTGTTTTTCTTTATTTGCAATCTGTTCCGGAGTCTGTGTGACTGTTGGTTCCGGTGTAGGAGTGGGATCAGGGATTTTTATGGATTTAAGATCGGAAATGCTTAATACTTTCAGGTGGCTTGCGTTCAGAGAAGCAGAGGAATCATCTGAAGTATCCGGAAATTTTCCCTTAAATGTAAGGTAAACCCAGTCACCTGCTTTAATTCCATTTTGATAATATTGTCTGGTTCCGGTGATCGGGTAAGTAGCTGTTTTGCCTTTTTTAGATTTTATAGTAATTGTATTGGGGGTCAGAGATATGACTTTTCCATGCGCAATACGTTTCTTAAGTTTATTCTTCTTGTGAAATTCATCTACGACTTTCAGGACATGCACACTGCTTGTATCTGTACCGGAAAGTTGTCCTTCATAAATAATACTGATCTCATCTCCTGTAATCATACCGCCTTTGCATTCCAGTGTGGCGTTAGAAACATTAAATACATAAGAGGCACTGTCAGTATTCAGGATGAGCTGACTTCCGGAAAAATCCTGCAGAGTTCCGGAGAGCTCATCCATATAAACACGGTCTTTGGATTCGGTTACAGTGGTGGTATCAGTTAAAGAAGTGAGTTCCCGGACAGAAGTATCTCCGGTAGAAGTAAATTGTTCCAGTACAGTTCCAAGGCTGCATCCGGTCATAGAAAGACTAAGACCGGCACAGACACATGCAGCAAGCAGTTTTTTCATAGTAAAGACAGGACCTCCGATAAATCATTCGTTTGAACATTCCTGCAGGGTATATTGATTCTGGGAAATGATTATTTGTGAAATGTTGTCTGATTCTTTGGCGGATCAGGAATAAAATCAAAAATCTTCCTGTAATTTTCCCATTCGTCATCATCCAGGGCAGGAGTACATATCAGGCCGGTACATTCTGTACAGGCATTGGTATTCAGGTAATTATCATAACATATATTGTATGGGTTTTGGCAGTTATTTTTACGCTTTTCTGACATTTTTTTACCTCCATGATTATAGCATATGAGATCAGTCTGTCTGTATATTGTATAGTATTAGTATATGCGTTTACTTTATGTGTGAATTTGCGGATATGATACAAAAAGCTCTTTGAATAGAGCGATATGGAAGTGGATGGAAATTATGTCGTTAAAGTGACCAAAAAATACTGTTAAAATTTGATAAATTAATAACGAAAAACATATTGCAATTTCTATAGATTATGTTATAATTTCGATAAATAAATAATAGCGAAGTAGGATTTTATGCGTTAAGTGTTCACAGGCTGGGGAGTCGCCGTGAAACGAAAAGCAGAAAGCGTGCTGCTTACGATATAATTTCCGCACCCGTTGCTACATATGAGAGCATCTCATAATGTGGAGGGATTATTATTTATGTAACTACTCTATTTTTTAAACACATTATGGAGGTGTTTTTATTATGCAGAAAAAACAATATTGGAACGTAAAAACATTGGTGTTCATGGCTCTTCTGATCGCCATGCATCTGGTACTCACACGAGTTCTGGTCATTGATCTTGGTGCGTACCGTATTTCTGTGGGAAGTGTATGTACAATCCTTGCAGGTCTGTGGCTTGGCCCGGTAGCTGGTGGTGTCTGTGGATTATGTGCGGATATTATCGGGTGCTTTATGAAAGGCTATGCTGTAAATCCGTTTATCACAGTTGCAGCAATCCTCTGGGGTGTGCTTCCTGCCCTTGCAAAACCATTATTTGCAAATAGAAAGAAAACAGGAAAGACAGTTGGTATCTGCGTATCTATCGTGGTAACTGCAGTTCTCAGCTCTCTGGTGCTTACAACAGCAGGACTTGTGATCATGCTTGGATATAATTTCTATGCGATCATGCCCGGAAGACTGGTACAGTTTGCAATTATGATCCCGATTTACTGTGTATTAACATGTCTGCTGTATTTCAGCCCGCTGACAGCGATGGTTGTAGGTAATACATCACCTGCAGTGCTGAAAAACAAAACAGTATAATTGAGTTACTGTTCACACACCACTATTCCGCGAGGTGTTTTGGCATGAATATGCCAAAATCCCGAGACATACAAGCCAAAATTCCATTGCCGCAGGCAATCTGGAATGAATTTTGGCTACGTTACTGTGAACGGAGTGAACAGTAACATAATTGAGTCAGAGATAAAATACAGAATAAGACTTGAATATTAAAATTAAAATGATATACAACATAGTTGGCGCGAACTATGTTAAATGAATCAACTGATTCCCCGAAAAAGAAAAGTTAAAATCTATAAAAATTAAGAACTATCTGTAAAAGCAGAAAATGAAAATGCTTTACAGATAGTTCTTTTTTATTTCTCAGGCGGGAAATTTCCGTTTTCATCCGGCTGCACGCGGAACCAGTAGGTGTATAGCTGATGAAACCCCAGCGATTTATAAAGAACGCGGGCATTGTCATTTCCTTCTACAACCTGAAGATATGCATTCTGTGCACCTTTTTTCATTCCTTCTTTCAGAAGTCCGGTGCAGATCTGACGGGCATAGCCATGTTTGCGGTATTCTTCTTTGACATGGATGGCATAGATGCCGATATAATCTCTGTCCAGAATACCAAGTCCGGTTGCGATGATCTGGTTGTCCATGCGGATGGAAGCACAGATGGTTTCCTTGAGGATTGCCTGATACATAGATGGAACAACCTTCCGGTGGATGGGATTGGTGGTGTTTTTTAAACGGAACAGACTTTCAATCCATTCGGAGGGAATATTGTCACAGAAGGTTACATCAGGATATGGAGTATCCAGCCGTGCGGCGTTCATGCTCATTGCCATGACATTGGTGGTATGCTGGATGGCATATCCCCGATTCTCCAGAACATAATCAAAGTCAGGAGAGACAAGAGGACTGATCTTAAATACAGCGGGGGTTCCCAGACGCTTATATACGCTTTCACAGTATGGGATTTTTTCCCGCCAGGTGAGGGTGGAATTGCCGAACTGTTCTACGCTGTTGGTTCTGTGTGTATAAAAATAAGAAAATCTCAGGATCCAGCCGTCGTATAATTCCATCTTGTGAGATGGCCAGGCATTCAGAGACATATCTTCAATCTGTTTAATTGTAGTTTCCATAATATAAGGAAGACTCCTTTCAATATGAGTCCACAGATGCATGTTTATGCATCGGCATACCATTTATATGAAGCTGCTGGTATGCTGAAGTGTCTTTTTAAAATTATACAGAGTTTGAGAACGATGTGCAACAGAATGTTTGGCTAAATCAGACAGCAGAGATCATTGGATATAATTGTTCCGCAAGCAACTTGTGCCCGTTAGAAGTGAGATGAATTCCATCTGTAGTAACTGCGCTGAATCCCTGCTCAGCAGCTTCTTTGTTTAAAATATCATGTAACGGCAGAAATGGCTGTTTATATTTTTCTGCAAGCTGCCGGATATTGGAGGACATGGTACGCACATAAGGAATCCATGTCTGGTATTCTTCTGGATGTGGGAAGATGAACGGCTCCATAAGGATTACTTGTCTGGCATCTGCGGTGAGCAGTTTCAATAATTCATCATAGTGAACGGTAAATTCTTTCATCATCTGTTCCTGCTGAGATGGGGTGCGGTTAGTATTCATCATCAGACCAATATCATTAATACCGATCAGCAGTGTTACAACAGGAGAACGGTGCAGGGAAATCCGGTGCTGACGGATATTGTCCAGAATTCTGACCACAGTGAAACCGTCGAATCCGTAGTTTTTAATTTGTATAATATTTGATGGAACTTCTTTATTAAACATGTCTGAAAGTATCTGCACATATCCATTTCCCAGAGGAAAATCCTCAAGTAAATGACCGCAGTCTGTAATGCTGTCTCCAAGACAAATAATCTGCATAAAATATTTCCTCCTACATGTGAGTGAATGATAGGTTCATGCCAGGCATCTGTTAATTGCTAAAAATGGTAATACCAATATTTACATTGGTAAGTATGGAGATATAAAATTTATATAAAAACTATATAAAATAATATCATCTGCTTACAGTTCAATCAACAAAAAAACGCCTTTTTCCGTGAAAATGACTGTAAAAAACAGCAAAAGAAGAATTTTTATCAAAAATAGTTAAGCATAATGCACAAAAAAAATGTTTGAACTTGTTGGATATAGTCAAAATGATTGTTGACTTTTTAACAGATTCGAATATAATAAACTCAAAATCTTGAATCCCTGGAAGGATTTATGAAATTTCATAGATCTCATTGGTCACTATGTGGTCATGAGCTTTTGAACTTTCGACTGAGACATCTGAAACGGACAGCAGGTAAAGACATCAAGGACGGACACCGGGTAAAGACATCTGAGACGAACATGATAAGAGAGTGAGAATGCCTTTCAGGGAATCAGAATAGAAAAGGAGGGAAAAGAAACGGGTAATTTAGCAAGCACGTTAATGGAAGAACTTCAATGTAAGACAGTTTTTACCATACCAGTGTTTGGAGGAATACCGATCGCAGAATCAGTAGCAGTGACATGGATCATCATGGCAGTGCTTTTAATTTTGTCATTGGTGCTCGTAAGAAACCTGAGTGTGGAGAATCCCGGTAAGAAACAGCTTCTTCTGGAAGCAGGTGTCGGTTTTCTTCATGATTTCTTTAAGGATATCCTTGGAGAAGAGGGAAAAATATATATTCCCTATCTGATGACGGTTGTCATTTACATTGGAATAGCAAACATTTTCGGTGTGTTTGGATTTGTACCGCCTACAAAGGATCTGAACTGTACAATTGGTCTGGCAATTACAAGTATTTTCCTGATCGAGTATGCAGGATTTCACAAGAAAGGTCTGAAAGGTTTTCTTAAGAGCTTCGCAGAGCCGTCACCGGTTATGCTGCCGATCAATATTCTTGAGATCGCCATTCGTCCGACATCACTTTGTATGCGACTTTTTGGTAATGTATTAGGAAGCTATGTGGTCATGAAACTTCTTGAGTTTATATGCCCGGCGATTCTTCCTATCCCATTCAGCCTGTATTTTGATTTCTTTGACGGATTCATTCAGGCATATGTATTTGTATTCCTGACTTCACTGTTTATTAAAGAAGCCATCGAATAAATAAGAATTACTGTTTATCTGTTTTTACATAATTCAAATTTACATAAATAGTAACAGAAAATAACAGTAATGAACGGCTATCCGTAATCGCGATATAAAGAGGATAGCAGTTCACAAAAAGAGAGTTGTAATATTTAGTTTATTTTAGTTAAACAACAGGAGGAAAAAAGTTATGTTAGTAGCTATCGGAGCAGCAATCGCAGTTATGACAGGTATTGGAGCAGGTATTGGTATTGGTATGGCAACATCCAAAGCAGTAGAAGCAATCGCAAGACAGCCTGAGGCAGAAAGCAAGATCAGTAAAGCACTTCTTTTAGGATGCGCCCTTGCCGAGGCAACAGCTATTTACGGTTTCGTTATCGGTCTTCTGATCGTTA
>CAJLTE010000088.1 GCA_905209435.1 uncultured Blautia sp.
AACCTATGATTTTATCATCAATCTGAGATGTTTACACAGAATAATTTACACTACCGTTATTTGTCTTCTACGTTATCTTCATGATTATATACATCCATATTTGATGTGACTACATCTTTATAGAGGGAATCCAGAGAATC
The DNA here is from genome assembly GCA_905209435.1 of uncultured Blautia sp. The sequence continues at coordinate 141 of CAJLTE010000088.1, forward strand.
ATATCCATAATAACTCCAGTTATATCCCTTGCCTTCTACTTCCGTAGTTTCGCCTGGCGTTCTGTAATCCACAAGATCCAGCTGTAAGCCCTCGTCACTTAGCATCACATTGCTGTAGCTGATGTACCAGTAAATATCATCAGTAGTATCTGTATCACCATCTTCTTCGTCAGAATACTGGCTTCTTATCTCTGCCTTATATACCAGATACAAAATATTTCCATCACTGTCATTTTTGTCTGTCAGCAGATAATCTCCAAGATATGTAAGAGATTCCAGAGTAGATGTCTCATCCCAGTTTTGTCCCATATAAGAAGCGTAAACATCTTCTGCCTGCTTCTTTAAAGTTTTCATGGAATCATCGTCAATCTGATTCAGGCTCTTAAGTGGACATACAAGACCGGAAACTGTATATTCTTTCTCTGTCTCTTCCGGCACTTCACCATAATCCCGGGTCAGACTTGCAACTCCTTCCTCGCTCAGTGTTACGGTAACTTTATCTCCATTACTGAGGCCCTCTGAAGGCTCATACTGAAAATAAGAATCATCCAGTTCATTTCCCTGATAAGTCATGGTAGCCGTGCCTTCCGGTTCCTGTCCTTCAAAATCCACAGATACATCGTCAAAAACATCAACTTTTTTCGCATCTTCAAGTCCGGAAACCTTTATGGTACCATCTTTATATTTGAGCTTATAATTCAGAGCTCCCTGAAGATCATCACTGACATTCCATGTATATGCCACCTTATCTCCGTTGGAAAAATAAGTTCCATCATTCTCGATACTTACACTTACGTTTCCTTCCAGAAAATTCATTGGAGAACGGTCATCCCATAAGAACCTTTCCAGCTTATTCAGGAGGTTTTTCTTTTTGTATGAAATTTTAGAGTCATACTTTTCCTCAAAAGAATCCCAGTCAACCTCTGCCGTGACTGATCCATATCCATTATAACCGCTGGTATTAATGGTCAGATATTTATTCAGATCTATTGTCCTGCCGTGACTGCGAACAGCTCCGATCAGTACGATCAGAACAACAATTCCTGCTACTGCTCCGATCAGAACCTTTCTGGGAAGCTGCATGATTTTATTTATAATGTCCTTTACCTGTTTCGGTATCTTATCATTGGATAATATTTTTTCTACATTTATATCTGAAAAATTTATCTTTGTGTTCTTTTCAGGGGTGTCTAACGGACTTCCACATTTGCAGCAAAATTTTGCGCCATCAACATTTTCTGCACCACACTTTTTGCAATTCATATTTCTCTCCTGTGCCAGTCAGACATATAAACGCATCCATATTCGCTGTCTGACTGATTGATTCGTTCAAAATTATTTTGTAAGATCCAGGTTTCTTCTTTCAAGTGATTTATTCTTTTCGTAATTTTCCGCATCAATGAACGCTTCTTCTTTGAAACCAAACATAGATGCAACGATGGTTCCAGGGAAGTTATTGATCGCTGTATTATATTCACGGATATTTCCGTTTACCAGCTGACGGGCTGCGGTGAGGTTCTTATCCAGCATTTCCGACTTTCTGGCAATCGCGGAATATTCTCCAATACTTTTCAGATCCGGATATTTCTGTCCGAGGAATAACAGTCTGTCAAGTTTGTCTTTTGCTGTCAGCTGTGCAATACCTTCGATTTCTTTCTGATAACCGTTTCTGGCAATATCGATCAGTTTATCCAGAGTTCTGTCCAATGCTTCACTCTGTACTCCAATATCAGATACTCCGTTTTTGATCATCTGCTGAAGCTCATTAAATTTGTTTCTTGTCATGATAACGTATACTGCGATCGCAGCGACAATAATTAAAAAATACATCATAGATCCTCCCTTTTCTTTTATTTATAAAGCAGATATTATTCTTATTCCGCTTTGTATTCATGTATTTACTTCCTGTATCAGGCAGATAAAATCATATGCATTCACTGCATGGCCAAATAACTGCTCCGCAGTTTATTCAGTTAAGCTTTGATAACAGGAGCGTACCAGTTCTTCCTGATGCTGTATCTGGCTGCAGGAATACTCAACTGCTCCAAATGCATTTACGATCGCATTTTCTGCATATACTGCAATATTTGCATCCGCACGCCCAAAAGCCTGCATCATCGTTATATGAAGTTTTCCCTGCCAGATATGGATTTCTCTCACTATATTATTTCCTGCTGCCTGCACGATAGCAAGCTGACAGGATGTCGATAAAAATTTCATGCATTCATGTTCTTTTTCCGGTAATGTAAGAACACCCATTTTTTTATTAAACTCTGTTGATGCAATATTCTTTTTCATATCAATGTACACATTATTTCCATTTGGATATTTCTGTGCTTTTTCTGCTTTATATCGCTCACCGGCAACTGTATCACTTAAGCAATAAATATCAATTGGGCCACATTCCACTCCCAGGTCTGCTTCAAAACATCCGTTTTTTATCATCAGACCATCAAATAAAATTTCACCATATTCATTGCCCCATACAATTTCATATTTCTGATATTGTTCCTGACAGAAACTGTTCAGTCTTTCCTGACATTCTTTTGCAATTTCATCCAGCTTTTCTTTATAAGTATCAATGAAATATTTTCCCAGTTTCTGCAGAATATAATGAATCAATGCATATACGATAAGTGCCTTTATGATCCAATACTTTCCACCGATCAGTAACAGACAGGCCAGCAGGATAGCCACATGTATGACCTTTTCAATTGGTCCGCTTAAGTCACTGTCATCCGGATCGTCTATGCCACCTATGATGAATACGTTTTTTCCAAAATACCGTATTCTTTCAAATGTTTTAAATAATGCCAGGTTTTTTGTATGTTCATCCTGTTTTCTCAGGACAAAATCTTTTAATTCACCGTTCATATGTATGTGTCCTTTATTCTGTCTACGGAAATTATATCTGACATATGCCGGGGGTTTGCAGGCAGGAGAATTCGCCCACCTCCAGTTAACCACCGACATTACACCAGATTTTATATTATTTCATATTAATTACATATAACTCAATGCAGCGCCTATCGTACTTCCCAGGAAAATAATGGAAAGAACAATGATCACAATCGTAAAGCAGAAATAAGAACGGGCAAAATTCTTCAGGTTCTTATTCTTTGTTCCGCCAAACGAAAATACCAGAAGAAGGATAAATCCTACCAGCGGGATAGAAAACAGAAGTTCATATCCAAAATATCCCCACATGGAAATTGGCTGATATTCTTCCGGGATAGAAGCGGTGTTCGGTAACTGTGATCTGTTGAAATTACTGTTCTGATTGTAATTGCCTCCCTGGAATCCTCCGTTATTTCCTGCATAACCTCCGGTGCTTCCATTAAAGCCTGCTGTGTTTCCGCCGTAAGAATTATTTCCTCCGGCGCCATTGCTTCCGGCTGTACCGGAGCCTCCAAGTTTCGCTCCACATCCCTGGCAGAATGTAGAACTGTCCGGGTTCTGAGTTCCACAATGTTTACATACCATAGTTTCTCTCTCCTTTTCTCTTTTTTAATGTATATGATTTTTTTATCATATCCTCTTCTGGCAGCTTTCCCTGTATACTGCAATTCCCGCCTGTTTTTCCCCTTTCTGATTATTAGACGATTCAGGGAAGGGGAAGGTTTTAGGGGGATGAAAAAAATTTTTGTTTTTATGAATAAAAAGTTATTGTTTCAACTTTTCCGTCTGTTACTTTAAGAACTACTCCAAGGTAACCTACAGATACACACGTTTGTATGGCAGATTCTTTTGTCCATGGGAAATAATCATCCTGCTCATTTCCATAATACTTTGTATCCGCTGTTAATTGAAACGTTTTCTGCCCGTACTCAACAAAATTCTCCTGCGTAAAATCTATTGGGATTTCATTTGACTTCACAAATGACGCATAAAATGTAAGCGTATCATTGTCCGCATTATATTCTACCTGTGTTGTTCCTGGTACATAATAACCACTATTGCCATCTGGGCCTCCTGTTTCACGACTCAGATTTGTTGAATAATATTCCGTAACCCCAGTCTCTTCCTGCGGTATTTCAATCGTTGGTATTGGAGTAAATGTCGGTGAGACAACTGCAGGCTGTGTGGCGAAACAGTTCTGTAATATTACATTGTCTCGCTGGCTGTATGTCTGTGCGTCCAGATCTGCCCCTCTGTTAAAATCCAATAAATAGGGGCCTGTTAATTCCTGACCGCCATTCATCCCGTAAACTTCAAGCTGATTCTCAATCTGCTGCATATCCGAATCCTTATTACCTGTATAAAAATCCTGTCCATTGATCTGGCAGGTTCCATAGGTAGCTCCGAAACACCATCTGAGATTACACTCCTGCGTCATGTCTGTTTCCGACATTTTTATAAAAGTGTCCAGATAATCACTTGCCCCATGACTCGGTGACCATCGTCCGGATCTGTATAGATAATAAGAACCTTCTTTTTTTCGCAGTTCAAGCTTCTCTTCAATACTGTCTCCATATGTATTCAGATCTGTATCCGGGATCTCCAGTTCCTTCCTCAAGGTTACTTTTTGATCATCAATCCCATAAAGTTCCATATATAACGGTCGTTTTACATCTGTATAATTACTGCTGTTCTCATCTTTTTCCTTCGCCCTGGTCCGGATCAGAAGCAGTTCTTTATTTCCATTTCCTCCGAAATCTTCCATCGCAGCGCTTAACAGCAGATCATTTGCATAACCTGTATTGAAATCATAATCCGCCACATAACCATCCTGGAGCACCTGAAGGTTTTCTTCCTTCACATATCCGTCATAAAATGTCCGGTAGAGTTCTTCCTCTGAAAGCTTTTTCGCCTTTTTTTCAGAGGACTTCTCTTCCTTCTTACCGGTGGCTTTCACTGTCCTGGGTACTGCCTGGGTTGCTTTCGGAGTTTCTTCAGGTTCTGCCTGTTCTTCTTTCTGCGTCTCTGCTGTTTCTTTTTCCTGCGGTTCCTGTTGATGAACAAATGGCAGTTTATCTATATTTCTTACAACTCCATAGGTGATGCCGCCTGCCCCCAGAGAACCTGCCAGGATCACTGCCGCAATTTTCAGCCCTGCATGTTTCGCAGCAGTTCCTGTTATGGTTCCTGCCGCCTTTGATGAGGTCGAGGCCGCTGTATGTGCCGCATTGGATGCCCATCCGTTTGTATTTGACCCTGCAGCACCCGGACCAGGACTTCCTATCCCCGGTGGTCTCCCTGTTGATCCATCATATCCCGTTGGACCTGTTGAACTACGTCCGGTCTGTCCTGAACTTTCAGCACCTCCTGATAACCTGTTATTTGGATTTCTGCTATTATTTCCCCAACTATTTCCTGCAACCCCTGCCTGGAATGCAGTACGCCCGGATGCCTCCCGGAAATAAGATTGCATAATATCCGGCAGAGCTTTCTGCACCATTGGTTCTGCAGATACTTTGTCGGCTTTTCCAAGCAGATACAGGAAGAATACAAACGGTGCAACACTGTAAAGCTTCGTTCCACGTTTTTCCAGATCCATGACCTGCTCTTTTATTTTTTTTCGTCCATAGGACAGCCGGCTTTTTACAGTATTTTCACTGACTCCGAGAGTTTGCGCAATATCTTTTACAGACATCTCTTCGTAGTAAAACATACCGATAACCACTCGCTGATCTTCTGGCAGATGGTCCAGAATCTCCATTACAAGACGCTTCGCTTCCTGCTGATCCATAGCCATCTCAGGATTCAGCTCTGACCTGACATCCTCTATGGACTCCTCAAAAGGGATATCTTCTAGCTCTTCTCCACCGTATATATCTGTAAAAAACACCGGTTTTGATTTCTTCAGCCAATCTTTTGCAAGATTGTTGGCAATCATTTTCAGCCAGGGAATCAGTTTATCCGGATTCTGAAGCTGATTCAACCTGGTAAATGCCTTTACATATGTATCCTGCAGGATATCATAAACTGTATCTTCATCTTTGATTAAAACCCGTATCGTTTTATAAACTGCCGGACTGCTGATCTTATATATTTCTGTAAGCGCTTCCTGGTCATTCTCCCTCGCCTTCTGAACCAGGTAAGACATATTTCTTATGGTAGGACTTCCACATCTTCTGCAAAAATTTGCATCATCGGGAAGTTCCTGCCCACATTTCACGCACCTCATGTTTCTCCTCCCGTTGTTCTTCCGTTCATTTTTATATAAAAAACTCTGTTCAACAAATCCCAGCCTCTGCTTGTTGCTTCTCACAACCCCGCAGGGGACTTACTTGATTTGGTTAAATGAAGCAAGTCTTATATGATATTATAAATATCTTACGAATTTACTTTTTTCATAATTGGGGTTTCTACAATTATGTCGTTTATATTGTCGAATATGCCTCATTTTTCTGTTTTATTGTCGTTTTTTCTTCTTTTCACGTACAATTTTAATATTGTTTTCGCTCAATTTCAATTGTTTTTTTCTTCTCCTCAAAATGACCATCACAATCACTGCTAACCCGCCAAGTACTGTTGTTCTTTTCCATTTCTTATTCATAAAAATGCTCCTTTTTTCTGTTATAGTTATGGTTTTTAAGTATCTTCCCGGATTTTATCTTTTTACCTCCTTCACTTTATAGACGATCCGCATGATGTGCTGGTTTTAAGAAAAAAGAAATTTTTTGAAAAAAGCACATATCAGGGGAGAATCTTCCCTGTATGTGCCTTTTGATTTTGAATTTAACTGCTGCCTGTTGCTTTTTGCATCCCCTCAGGGGCTTACTTGATTTAGTTAAAATCTTTATTCCTGACAAGGCTGTCTGTGCCACTGTATCCGTCCATACTATACGGATCTGCAGTATCGACAGCTATCAACGTTTCCGGATTGCTCAATTCCAAACGATAAGCAGGATTAAATCCGTGACCATTATTCTCCAGTCTGAAGAAATATCCATAATCTGTCTTTATAACCTCACTGATTGTTTCTTCGTCTGAAGGTTCTGTTGCTTCAGGTCCATATTCCTCTATTGCATTTCCTGAAATTATTTTTTTATAATGATACGGCACTCCGCCCTGGCTATACCACGTTCCTGCAATCAGATCCAGTCCCTCGGTTTCCTGCGAATCTCCACTCTGATCCTGCTGACTGCCGCCAAGTTCCGAAACAGGAATTAATTTGATTTCTCTGTCAAAGGTTGTGTATTCTCCTGAGCCAACATCTGTGGTCGCAATGTTTTCCTCATTAAGTGCATTTCCGTTTTTGGTAAAACGATCTATTTTCTCGTATCCCATATGTCCAAACTGAGAATAAATTCCATTTCCGTCCGGTGCCGTATAAAGTCCTACATGGCTTCCGATACTTCCAATAGAAATTACATTTGTATCATTTTCCAAAGTGTAAACATCATTGATCCAGTCTGCCTCACAGGTTCCATGAGAAAATATCAGTTCCCGGATTCCATCCCCATCAATATCGTACAATGCTATCTCTGTAGTTCCAGCTGTATTTGCACAGAGATTCTGGATAAAAGATGCATATTTGGCATATTCCGGCATATCCTGATAATTACTTGGATTTTCTGCCGGCACTGGTGTGGCCGTTGGTTCCGGTATGGCCGTTGGTTCTGGTGTGACTGCGGATTCTGTCTGTGGATTCTGGGCATTCTGCTGTGTTCCGTTTGAATCCGCAGACTTCTTTGTATTTGAAGTTTTATCTGCGTTGGATGCAGTATTTGAATCTGCTGAGTTCTTTGTGTCAGTCGTTTTTTCAGTTCCTGTTGTCGTTTTTGTACCCGATTTCTTCTCTGAACCGGAAGACGTTTTTCCTTTTGCAGAATCAGAAGTATCTTTAACTTTCTGCTCATGGACAAACGGCAAGGTATCCGCATTTCTCACAATACCATATGTAATACCTCCGGCACCCAGAGATCCTGCCAGAATCAGTGCCGCAATTTTAATTCCCGCAAATTTGGCTGCCGCACCACCTGCAGTTTTAGCAGTCCCAGCCTTTGCAGCAGCCCCGGCTGCTTTTCTGTCATTGCCGGCTGTGTTGGCTCCATTCCATCTTTTTCTCTCATTTCCTGATGCACCTGTATTACCCCAGTTATTTCTGTTATCTCCATATCCATCTGTACTGCTCTGCGGATTCCTTCTGTTTTCTGAAATACCTGTATCACTCCAGCTGTTTCCATTATCTCCGTATGCATCTGTGCGATTCCAGGAGTTACCCGCACTGCCTTCTGCACCGGTTCCTCCCTGAACATTTTGGCCATTTTGTAAATTACTGTCTGGATCGGGTTTTCCCCATGTAAGTTGTTTCCCGGATATTCCTCCAGAACAGGAATTCAGGATTCCCTGCAACGCATCTGGATCAAGCGGCTCTGCGGACACAGAATCCACTCTGCGAAGCAGATACAGGAAGAATACAAACGGCGCGACATTGTAAAGTTTGGTTCCATGCTTTTCCAGATCCAGGACCTGTTCTTTTATTTTTTTACGACCATAAGACAATCTGCTTTTAACCGTATTTTCACTGACTTCCAGTGCCGCCGCAATATCCTTTACCGGCATCTCTTCATAGTAAAACATACCGATCACGATTCGCTGATCTTCCGGAAGCTGATCCAGGATTTCCATTACCAGACGACGAACTTCTTTTTCATCCATAGACATTTCCGGATTCATATCAGAACGGACATCTTCTATTGATTCCTCGAAAGACACATTGTCCTCTTCTTCTGTACCGGAAATATCTGTAAAAAATACGGGTTTTGATTTTTTCAGCCAGTCTTTGGCACGGTTATTCGCGATCATTTTCAGCCACGGGATCAGTTTCTCTGCATCCTGCAGCTGATCAAGTCTGGTGAATGCTTTTACATAGGTATCCTGCAAAATATCATAAACCGTATCTTCATCTTTAATAAGTACTCTTATGGCTTTATACACTGCCGGACTGCTGATCTCATATATTTCCGCAAGCGCTTGCTGATCATTTGCCCTCGCCCGCTGAACCAGCCATGTCATATTGTTTCTGGTAGGACTTCCACAGTTCCTGCAAAAATTTGCATGATCTGGTATTTCACTTCCACATTTACTGCATCTCATTCTTCTTCCCCCGTTGTTTCCACTTCACTATTTTCTTCTTTTTGTATGATGTTATTCTCATTTTCCCGCTGTGTCAACTGAAGGATTTTTCGAAACACAGTCCACAGTTTTTCCCAGGGAACCGGCATACTGTCAATCGTACAGGTAATCATTTTTCCAATGTCATGTTCTGTCATATCTTTTTCTCCCCTTTCTACTTTATAGACGATTCAAAGTTACTGCCGGTTTTATATTTTTATGGAAAATCAGTAACTTTAACGCCTTAAAAATCAGGCGAATATTCACGATCAAGTCCCCACTCACAGCTTATTGCTTTCCGCAATAGAGGCAGGGGACTTACTTGATTCGGTTGAAAAATCCACAATAGCCCTGGATATGTTTTGAACATATACACAGGGCTATCATTCATTTGTATTCTATTTTTCTTCGCACACTATGATAATTTCTGCCTTACCCGAAATTACCACTGTTTGAACCCGCAAAATTTACAGAATTTCGCATTTGCTTCTATTTCTGCACCACACTGAGGGCATTTTACAACCTTATCCTCTGTTTCCATGTACTGTTCTGCAGATTCTGGTGTATCATCTGTTTTTTCCTGCATTTTCGTCTGCTTTTCTGCAATTTCTTCTGTTTTTGCTACCGATTCCGCGGATTTTCTCTGTTCTTCCGCTATACGTTTCGCTTCTTCCCTTCTTGCTTCCTCTTTGCGCTTTGCTTCTTCTGCTTTTCTTGCTGCTTCCGCCTCGCGCTTTGCTTCTTCTGCTCTTCTTGCTTCTTCTGCCGCTTTTCTCGCTGCTTCCGCTTCCGCAATCATACTTTCCGGAACAGGCGTTCCGCATGAAATGCAGAATTTATGTCCATATGTAATCGGTTTTCCGCACTTTGCACAATAACCTATTATATCCTCTTTCATTGTTCTTTTTCGAATATTACCTGCTACGTTTCCCGCCATTTGTGACATTGTATTGGAAAAATGCCCTACTGTATCTGACATTTGCCCCATAGCATTATGTATATCCTTTTTTGAAAAAACATCCATTAAATCTGTCTGCATCTGTAAACGATTTATCAGTATTAACACTGTAAATATAAGAATCAAAAGCAATGCTATTATATTGATGACATACCATCCTGTTGTTTTAAACTGACACTGAGCATCCTCCGCAAACTTCTTTGCAGATGTTCTGAAAATGATCCATATAATAAGATCCAGCACTGTCATTCCACAAACAGCTGCTGACGTCTGTTTATCTGTAAACTTCTTTATAAAAAGAAACACTAATACAGCTACAGGCAGCAACAGACATAATGCAATAACAGGCTGTGGAGATACAAGTGTCTCACCATAACTTGAGATACCTTTTATTGCTGTTACTGCTGATACCTTTATCAGATCTGTATCTACACCCCAGTCTGAATCTGAACAGGAAACCATAAACATCGGACAAAAAAATAATATTACGCAACAAAATGTCAGTGTTCGTATTATATTTTTCACTGTAACAGATAGTTTCTTCTTTTCAGAAGAAATATTACTAATTTCATTCATTTTCATAATCTCCTTCTCTGATAATTTTAATGTTTAACCGAATTAAAGAAGTCCCCTGCGAGAGTTGCAAATATCCGCTTGACTAATAATGCCGGAACCCAGTTACAAAAGTTCCGGCATTATACAGCACTATCCGATTTATTTAATCTTTACACTCTTGCAAGCTGAAGATTTCGCTGTCAAAACCTTGGAACCGGATTTACGGATAGAAACTACTTTATAATAGTATGTTTTTTTGCTGGTCAGGGATTTCTTGTCTGTGTAGTATGTCTTTCCTGTTACTGTTGCGATTTTTTTGTATCCACTCTTTGAATTTGTGCTTCGGTATACATAGTAACCGGTTGCATTGTTGGCTTTTCTCCAGTAAACTGTTGCCTGGCGCTTGCCGGCTTTGATTGAGGAGATTGTTGTTGCGATTGGTTTTACAATTGTGTTTGTTTTTACGGATGCCTTAATGTGGTAGATCTGACCTGTTGCAGAATTATAACCATCATTTTTAATTTCTATCATCAGATCTCCCGTACATTTGGGAATTGTCACTGTATCATTTGAATTAACCGTATACTCACCTAATGGTTTTCTGCTTTTACACTCAGCAAACGCTATTCTCCAGCTTCCCGGATGAGAAACACTGTCATCTATATCAAATTTCAATGAAACTTTATTTGTTCCGTTTAATTTCACGCGATAGTAGTCAGTATCATTGTTGCAATATATATTTCCTGTGTATTGTTTATTTACATATATATAATTGGGATCGCCATATTTTTTATTTCCCCAATAGTTCTCTGCCTCCCAGTCACTGGATTTTGTATAGCGAGTTATAAACATGTAATCATCTTTTTCTCTAGTATAACTATGTCGTATCTGTACATAATACTTTCCTGGTTTCCATCCATATTTTAATGTATTGAATGAATGACCAGACACACCATCTAATAATGTATGATTATCCGAATCTTTTAAGGTAATAGACCAGTTTGAATCATCATAAACATTATTCATCGTTGGTTTTATCTGAAACCATGTATAACCTCTTCCTGCTGGAATTGTAAACTGAAACCAGTCTTCATCAGAATATGTCATTTCTCCCGTTACCCAGGTATTTAAAGAAATTCTATTTGCAGTTCCAGGTCTGTTATTCGGTTCACTCTCTTCCAGCATTCCCGCCTGAACCTGCACAGCCGGATTGACCGTTGCCACACACAGTGCCATTGTTGCTCCTGCAAACAGAAGTTTTGTCAGTTTTGCAACTTTTTCTCTTAACATAATTTTTCTCTCCTTTGTTTTTATTTATATGATTTTTTCATCATATTCTTATGTACTCACTGTCGATACTTATTTCAGTGCCTTCTTATAGTTACTTTTTCCCCCTTTCTATATTATAGACGATGCAAAAAGAGATTTGGTTTTAATATTTAAAAAAAATTTTTATTTTTTTCAACATAACAAAAAAGAGCCGGAAAACTTTAATTTTAAAGTTCTACCGACTCATTAATAGCAGGGGATGAGAGAATCGAACTCCCACCAAAGGTTTTGGAGACCCCTATCATACCATTTGACCAATCCCCTATATACAAGAAAAAGTGGCTGTTGGCCACAAATTCTTTTACATTGTACTCTCAAAACTACATACATGCTTGTTGATCGTTAATCAAACTTCTTGAATCAATTCTTAACCTGCGTTTCTTGGTCAAGCCCTCACCCGATTAGTAACA
>CAJLTE010000089.1 GCA_905209435.1 uncultured Blautia sp.
TTACCCATGGTATCACCAACGATACGGGCACATTTACGATGTGGCTTATCCGGACCGTTGTTCAATTCGATCATAGAATACAGCACTCTACGCTGTACCGGTTTCAAACCATCTCTTACATCAGGAAGCGCTCTTGAAGCAATAACGCTCATAGCATATTCGATGTAAGATTCTTTCATGGTTTTCTCCAGATCCACATCATGGACCTGGTCAAAAATCTTGTCATCCATATTGTTCTATCTCCCCTAGATATCCAGATTCTTTACAAAGCGTGCATTCTCTTCGATAAATTCACGTCTTGGTTCTACCTTGTCACCCATAAGTGTGGTAAATACAAGGTCAATTTCGGAGGTAGCTGCCTCATCCATTGTAACGCGGAGAAGAATACGCTTCTCCGGATCCATGGTAGTCTCCCAAAGCTGCTCTGCATCCATCTCTCCCAGACCTTTGTAACGCTGGATCTTATTGTTGGAGTCTCGTCCTATCTCTGTAAGGATGGCGTTCAGCTCATCGTCATCATAAGCGTACCATACCTTCTTGTTCTTCTCGATCTTGTACAGCGGCGGCTGTGCCAGATATACATATCCCTGCTTGATCAGTTCCGGCATAAATCTGTACAGGAATGTAAGAAGCAGTGTGGCAATGTGGGCACCGTCAACATCGGCATCAGTCATAATGATGATCTTGTGATATCTCAGTTTGGAAATATCGAAATCATCATGAATACCGGTACCAAAGGCTGTGATCATAGCCTTGATCTCTTTGTTTGCATAAATCTTGTCCAGACGGGCTTTCTCTACGTTCAGTATTTTTCCACGAAGAGGAAGGATAGCCTGTGTAGCACGGTTACGAGCTGTCTTCGCAGAGCCACCCGCGGAATCACCCTCTACGATATAGATTTCGCAATTCTCCGGATTCTTGTCCGAGCAATCGGCAAGCTTGCCTGGAAGGGACATACTGTCAAGGGCAGACTTCCTTCTGGTAAGATCTCGGGCCTTACGCGCTGCCTCTCTGGCTCTCTGGGCAAGTACAGACTTCTCTACGGTTGCCTTGGCTACAGCAGGATTCTGTTCCAGAAAAATCTCCAGCTGTTTGCTTACAACACTGTCTACAGCTCCTCTGGCCTCACTGTTGCCAAGTTTCTGCTTCGTCTGGCCTTCAAACTGCGGATTGCCAATTTTAACGCTGACAATGGCTGTCAGGCCTTCTCGGATATCATCACCGGAAAGGTTTGGCTCGCTGTCCTTGAGAAGCTTATTCTTTCTGGCGTAATCGTTAAATGTGTTTGTAATGGCATTTCTGAAACCAGTAATATGGGTACCGCCTTCAGGAGTATTAATATTGTTTACAAATCCGTAAGTATTCTCTGTATAAGAATCATTGTGCTGCATGGCAACTTCAACCGCCACACCGTCCTTCTCACCCTCGCAGTAAATGATCTCCGGATAAAGAGCTTCTTTACTTCTGTTCAGATAAGTTACAAATTCACGGATACCACCTTCATAGTGGAAAGTTTTCTCCCTTTCCATACCTTCCCGCTTGTCAGTAAGAATGATCTTCAGACCTTTGGTAAGAAAAGCCATTTCACGGAGACGCTGTTTCAGGATATCGTAATCGTATACAGTCTCCTCGAATATCTGCTTGTCCGGGAGAAAAGTAACAGTAGTTCCGGTAGAATCACCACATTCTCCAACTTCCTTAAGCGGATACATTGTCTTACCACGCTCGTAACGCTGCTCATATCTCTTTCCATCTCTGCAGATTGATACTTCAAGCCATTCAGAAAGTGCATTAACAACGGATGCACCTACTCCGTGAAGACCTCCTGATACCTTGTATCCTCCACCGCCAAACTTACCGCCGGCATGAAGAATGGTAAATACCACCTCTACAGCTGGAATGCCGGCTTTATGATTGATTCCTACCGGAATGCCTCGTCCATTGTCTACAACTGTGATGGAGTTATCAGGATTGATCGCTACATTTATTTCTGTACAGTAACCAGCCAGTGCCTCATCTACGGCATTGTCCACGATTTCGTATACAAGATGATGGAGACCACGGCTGGATGTACTTCCAATGTACATACCAGGTCTCTTACGTACGGCTTCCAGACCCTCCAGAATCTGGATTTGGTCCGCTCCGTATTCTGTATTTGTTTCGCCCATGATATTCCTCCTGTTATGATCTATTAAAAAGTTACAGGAATTTACGGCTCATTTCTGCTGCCAGATCTCATTCCTGTTTTTGCGCATAAAAATACAGATTTATTATAGCACAAAATCCCCGTTTTTGCCAGTTAAAAGCCATTTCAAGATGTAAAAAAAACGGCGTATTTTCAACGGATATCCGTCAAAAATACGCCTTATCTCCCCCTATATGTCTGCTTGTTAGGAATAACACCTGCCAGAACAGTTTCTTCTCTATTTTTGCAGCAAAAGCGCCTGGTAAATATCTCTTTTTGTCACACCTCGATCCTTTGCAACCATCTTCATTGCCTCTTTGCGTGCGATCCCCTGATTCTCATAAATCGCCATATGTTCCTCAATGGAGATGTCTCTCCAGGATTCCTGTGACTCCTGTTCCATTTCCTTTCGGCTTCTGCCCTCGATCACCAGGACACACTCTCCAAGGGGCTTCTGATCTTTGTAAAAAGCAATCAGATCTTCGATTGTTGTCCGAAATGCCGTTTCATACTTCTTGGTAAGCTCACGGCAAAGAGTCATTCTGCGGTTTCCAAGAGCCTGGTACAATTCCTGCAGGGTACCAACCAAGTGATGGGGTGCCTCATAAAGGATGATGGTGCGGGTTTCGTTTTTCAACTCTTCCAGAATGGCTTTCCTCTCTTTTTTATCCGGAGGTAAAAAGGCCTCGAATGCAAATCTGCGGGTGGAAAGTCCGGACAGGGTAAGAGCCGTGATACATGCTGCCGGGCCTGGAAGCGAAGTTACTTCAATTCCGGCATCGTAACACATAGCAGCCAATACTTCCCCTGGGTCAGAAATTCCAGGTGTTCCCGCATCTGTGATCAGAGCCACATTCAGACCCTCCTGCATTTTCTCAATGAGGGTGTAGGCTTTCTCCACTTTGTTGTACTCATGGTAACTGGTCATTGGAGTTTTTATGTCAAAATGATTGAGAAGCTTGATACTGTTGCGGGTGTCTTCCGCAGCGATCAGATCCACTTCCTTCAGAACACGGAGCACGCGAAGCGTAATATCCTCCAGATTTCCGATTGGCGTGGCACATAGATATAATTTACCACTCATATTTTTCTCCCTTCTGCAATCATCTGTTTTTCATTTTTTATTTGCGATCTTTTTAAATCATATCGTACATTTCCAGAATGTCCTTTGTATAAACTCCCGGCTTCTCATACACGATCAGCGGTCTTTCCACAGTAATCCGGGAATTGCCGCCTTTCAGGGCTTCTATGAGCACCATATTAGGCTCCCTGTCAATGTATGGATAAACAAGCTGCATACGCTTAGGCTCCAGCTTATATTTCGTCAAAACCTGCATAATTTCTGTCAGTCTGAACGGTCTGTGTACCATGTAAAAACGTCCTCTGTCTCCAAGAAGCTTCGAAGCCTGGCTTACCACATCCTCAAGAGTACAAAGGATCTCATGTCGGGCGATTGCCTTTGGCATATGCGGATTGGTCAGTCCATGCTGCCCGATCATATAGGGCGGATTGCAGGTGACAACATGAAAAGAAGCTGCCCCGAAAATACTGACAGCCTCCTTAATATCACCTTGTCTGATACTGACCCTGTCCTCCAGGTTATTGTATTTCACACTTCTTGCTGCCATTTCAGCACACTCTTCCTGGATTTCCAGACCTGTGAAATGCTCTCCCACAGTCTTGGAAGCAAGGAGTACCGGAATAATACCAGTTCCCGTTCCCATATCGAGAACCTTCTCTCCCTTCTTCACTCTGGCAAACCCAGATAAAAGAACAGCGTCCATACCGAAGCAGAATTTCCGGGGATCCTGAATGATATAATAGCCATTCTGCAGATCATCTACCCGCTCATTCTCCTTCACAAGATCATTAATCATCTAATTTGGAATCTCCCTTTTTATCTTCAAGATCCTTCAGTTCCTTTAATTCCTGTTCAGAGACTTTTACTTTCTTTTTTCTGGAACGGAATTTCAGTTCGCCTACAGGGAATTCCTGAATTTCTTTCTCATCACCAATTTCTACTACTACCTTTACAAGCTGGCGGAGTACATTTACACTCTGTACATTGCCCTGGATTCCGTCTGGAGTAGTTACCGTATCTCCGATTCCCGGAAGTCTGCGATTCAGCTCCTCATAGGTCTCCTGCTCATTCTTCAGACAGCACATCAGTCTTCCGCATACACCTGAAATCTTCGTCTGGTTCAGAGAGAGATTCTGTTCCTTGGCCATTCGGATGGATACAGGTGCAAACTCGGAAAGATAAGTATGACAGCAGAGACATCTGCCGCAGATACCGATTCCTCCAAGAATTTTTGTTTCATCTCTTACACCAATCTGGCGAAGTTCAATTCTTGTCTTAAAAATAGATGCAAGATCCTTTACCAGCTGGCGAAAATCAATTCTGCCGTCTGCTGTAAAGTAAAACAACACTTTATTGTTATCAAAAGTATACTCTGCGTCAATCAGCTTCATCTCAAGTCCATGCTCGCGAATCTTCTTCTGGCAGATCTTGAAAGCGTCCCTCTCACGCTCCCTGTTATACTTCTCTCTTTCATCATCGTCTTTGGTAGCCACACGAAGCACTTCCTTCAAAGGATGTACCACCTGGTCATCCACCACATCCTTAGGTGCAAGCACCACCTTTCCATACTCAACACCGCGGGCAGTCTCCACAATTACATGATCGCCCGGTTTCACTTTATAGTTCTTCGGATTGAAGTAATAGATCTTACCTACATTCCGAAATCTTACGCCTACTACTTTTGCCATTCTATTTCTCCCTGATTGTAAGGAACAGAAGCTCAAGAGCAAGTTCTGTATTTACATTGGCACGAAGACGTACTTTTGTTTTCTCCAGTGCATCCAGAATCTTCTCCAGGTTCTCATAGGAACGCTGGCTTGCCTGTTCCCTTATATAATTTATTTCCTGCTTAAATACAAGATTATCAACTTCCCGTGTAGCCTTAAACATCAGTACATCACGGAACCAGAACTGGAAAAGATCCAGATAGTCACTGATGTTCTGCTTGTCATTGGAAAGCTCCTTGATTGCTTCTGTAAGCTCATATACTTCCATTCCGTCTGCATTCTTCAGGATGCGGAGTGCATTCTGGGTCATATCTGCAAACTCCTGGGAAGTAGCTACCTGTTTCGCTCTGCCAATACTGCCATGAGCATAGGAAGCATCGATCTCAGCCTGATAATCCGGTATATGGAGATGCTCCATCAGGTACTTCTTTACCAGACCGTCATCTACAACCTTCAGATCCAGACGTACACATCTGGAACGAATGGTCGGCAGCAGAGCATCAATATTGCTTGTGAGAAGCATGATAACTGCATATTCCGGCGGCTCTTCAATGGTCTTCAGAAGAGCATTCTGTGCCTGGGGATTCATCAGCTCTGCATTTGCCACAATATAAATCTTGTATGGGCTGCAGTATGGCTTAATATCCACATCATTGATAATCTGTTCCCTGATTTCGTCAATTGTAATCACATTTGGCTTCTCATGGGTCACCATAATGATATCCGGGTGATTCTTACCGATTGCCTTCTTGCAGGAATCACAATGTCCGCAAGGCTCCGTACCGCCCTCTTCACACTGCAATGTCATCGCATAGGTTCCTGCCAGCAATTTCTTTCCAGAACCAGGGTCACCTGTAAAAATATACGAATGGGACACTTTCTCTGTCTGTATGGCATTCTTCAAATGTCTGATTATCTCTTCATGTCCTATAATGTCGTTAAACCCTAACATCGGAATCACCTCACCCTATCATTTTCGCTATTGTCAAAGGCTGCGGTCAGCACCCTTGCATAGCTTATTTTGTACAAATACACTCTAAATGTATTTACCCTTTAATTCTATCATGTACGACAAAATCATGCTATAGTTTTTTGTGAATTTATTCACTTATCAACAAAAAATGTGTTACTGTTCACTCCGTGACCAGTAACGCGCTTCGCGATGCACATTATGCCTGTCTAATATATTCAGCAATTTCTTCTACACATTCCTCCAGATCAACATTCTGGAATTTTCTCGTAATCCCGGCAGCAGCAATTTTTTCTTCGGAAAAATCCTCCTGATCTGCAAGAAATCTTCTGCACATTTCCTCATAGCGGGGTATCTCCTGACCACGCTCTCTTTTCAATGCTCTTGCAAGACGCTCTCCGTCCTCCACTTCGATATAAACAGGACAAACATTCTCTTTTCCATAGTATTCTCTCATTTTCACATAAGATTCAAGTGTACCGATTCCCAGATAGTCAGCATTTTCCAAATCCACCTGACCGTCATCTGCTGTAAAATAGTTCCAGATTCCATGTACTGTATGATAAGCTCTGGCCTCGATCAGATTTCCGCTGCTTCGAAATTCTTCCAGCTTTTTATCATCCACGAAATAGTACTGTTTACCATTCTCTTCCTCTGCACGGATTGGGCGGGTAGTATAAAGAACCAGCTTCTTAAGTCCCAATCCCTCATGTGCTGCCAGCCTGGCATATATATGATCCTTACCAGATGCGCTTTTTCCCATAATGTAAAATATTTTTCCCATAATGTATCAGGCAGGGGTTACACCTCTGCCTGCTCCTTTACTACGCTTATTGTTTCGTTATTTTCTCCGCAAAGACCGTGAAGATTCAGTCCCTGTTCCATATATCTTCTCACATTCCTTGTAAAAAGTCCAGTAATCTGTTCGCCTGGAACAATAATGGGAATCCCCGGCGGATAAAGATATACAAATTCTGCGGCAATTTTCCCTGCACTTTCTTCCAGAAGACAAAGCTGGGATGGGGCATCCATTGCCCTGGAAATGGACATAAGCTGCTTCATAGGACCACACTTGCAGGCATATTTTTCATTTCGCAAGCCATCGCTGCGGGTATCCTTTTTTTCACATCTTTCACAATCTTCAGAATTACATTTAACACACTTCTGCCTTTCCACTTCCGGTACATAATCTGAATTTCCAACAGCTATTTTCTCTGTTATATTCCTGCTCTTCTCTGCCAGTTCAGCTTCCTGTCTGTCGATTTCTTCTATAGCTTTGCAAAGCCTCCGGAATCCTTCCCTGGTGTCTCCAACTGCTGCCAGCGCAAGCACATAATTCTCTGTAGTCATCTCAACTTCCAAATGATATTTTCTTCGAAGGATTCCCGCAAGTTCCGGACCATTTAAACTGCTGTGCAATGTGGACAGAATCAGCTTAGAGCGGTCATAATCAAATATTTCTGTTGTGCCCTGTTCGTCCTTTTCTTCCCCAGTCTCTTCCGGTGTCTGTAACAGACGTATATACCTGCGCTGACCAAGCTGTCTGCGGGCGGCTTCCAGATTTTCCGTAAATTCATCAAATAATCGTCCGCTGTCTTTTTCCAGCTTCGCTACACAGGCATCCAGACTGGACATAAGTATATAAGACGGACTGCTGGTCTCATAAATTCCAAGAAATCTGCGGATCAGCTTCTCACTTACACGTTCACTGCACAGATGAAGCACTGCAGTCTGGGTCATGGCCGGCAATGTTTTGTGAAAGCTCTGGATCACCACATCTGCTCCCAGATCTGCTGCTGAAACAGGAAAATAGTCAGAGAATCTGAAATGAGCGCCGTGGGCTTCATCCACGATCAGCGGAATTCCATGTTTGTGGGCAGTTTCCGCAATCTTGCGCACATCTGAAACCACCCCATCATAAGTAGGCGATGTAATAAGGACTGCTTCGATTTTCGGATTTTCCTCAAGATATCTTTCCACACGGGATACGGAAATTGAACCATTTATCCCCAAATCGTTGTCAGATTGTGGATAAATATATGTGGGAACCAGTTCCCGAAGGTAAATTGCGTGGTAAACAGCCTTGTGACAGTTTCTGGCCACCAGAATCTGTCCACCCTTTTTCACAGATGCGGAAATGGCAGTAAGAATTCCTGCCGTACTTCCGTTGACACTAAAAAAACTTTTCCTGGTGCCGTACATTCTGGATAAGGCATTCTGCGCTTCAAGTAAAATTCCCTCAGAATGATGCAGATCGTCGAATCCGTCTATTTCCGTAATATCACGTTCAATAGGAAAATCCCCCTCTATGCACGCCTTATTCCGCTTGTGACCGGGCATATGGAAAGGATAAAAGTCGGATTTGCCGTAGTTCTCCAATTCTTTATATAGTCTTCTCATTTTACCTCTCAATTTTCTCAGAAATTATCACACTTTAAATCTGTATCCCACGCCCCAGATGGTCTCGATATACTGCGGCTTGGCATTATTATACTCAATTTTCTCACGGATTTTCTTGATATGAACCGTAACTGTAGCAATATCACCTACCGATTCCATATCCCAGATTTCCCTGAAAAGCTCTTCCTTTGTAAAAACTCTGTTTGGATTCTGTGCCAGGAATGTGAGCAGATCAAATTCCTTGGTGGTAAAAGTTTTCTCCTCGCCGTTTACCCAGACGCGGCGGGCGGTCTTGTCGATCTTGATTCCACGAATCTCAATAATATCGTTCTTCTGCGTGGTGGAGCCGATCAGACGATTATAGCGATCCATATGTGCCTTTACTCTGGCAACAAGCTCGCTTGGGCTAAATGGCTTGGTCATGTAATCGTCAGCCCCAAGTCCAAGACCGCGGATCTTGTCAATATCATCTTTCTTCGCGGAAACCATAATGATCGGAGTATTCTTAGCTTCTCTTACCTGGCGGCAGATTTCAAACCCGTCTATCTCCGGCAGCATCAGATCCAGAATAATCAGGTCAAAATCTTCTTTCAGTGCCATATTAAGCCCCAGATCGCCTCTGTTGCAGATTATAACTTCAAATCCTGAGAGCTCCAGATAGTCTTTCTCAAGCTCTGCAATTGCTTCTTCATCTTCAATGATCAGAATTCTGCTCATTTCATTGGTACCTCCTGGTATTTTCTAAGTACAAAATACATGATCGTGCCGATTCCAAGACGGCTTGTGGCCCATACCTTTCCCCCATGGTCCTCCAGAATTTTCTTTACAATGGAAAGACCGATTCCGCTTCCGCCTTTGGAAGAATTTCGTGAAACATCTGTACGGTAAAAACGGTCGAAAATATAAGGCAGATCCTTCGGGCCAATACCTTTTCCATTGTCCTCAATCTCAATCTGGATAAAATCACCCACATCCTTGATTCGGATCTGAATGATTCCTTTAGGCTTGTCCATATATTTGATAGCGTTGCTGATAATGTTATGGATAACACGGCGGATCTGCTCCCCATCGGCAATTACCATAACATCTTTTTCCACATAGTTGGCATAAACCAGCTCAATTCCCCTGGTCTCAAGTTCCAGACCAACTTCCTCTGAACAATCTTCAAAATAATCTTCCACATTTAGTTTGTTGAAAGTATAAGGAATGCGGTTGGTATCGATTTTGGAATAAAAAGTCAGCTCGTTGATCAGATGATCCATCTCATTTGTCTTGTTGTAGATGGTGCGGACATAGCGATCCATTTTCTCAGGGGTATCTGCCACTCCATCCATGATTCCCTCTACATATCCTTTCACTGCTGTGATCGGAGTTTTCAGATCATGGGAAATGTTGCTGATCAGCTCTCTGTTCTCTTTTTCTATAAGGCTTTTTTCTTCTGTAGATTCTTTCAGACGGCGGCGCATTTCCTCGAAATCCTGACAGAGCTCAGAAAATTCGTCTTTTCCTTCTACATCCAGAACGAAATCCAGGTTGCCCTCTTTTATATTCTGCGTCGCTTTTTTTAATTTAACCAATGGAACGGCAATGCTGCGATATACCCAAAGACCAACTACCAAAGCAACGGAGATCAGGATTACAAACGCACTGATAAACAAATCCTTGGCCATTACATGTACCCTGCCCTGACTGTCGGCTGAGTCTGTTATGGAAATATCATATACTGTTCCATCGCTCTCAGTCACTGCCTGTGCTTTCTGCGCCTGTGACTGGCTGAATCCATACAAAGTGGCGGCAAACAGAAGCAGAGGCATAAGAATGATCATGGTGAATCCCAGAATGATTCTTGTTTTTAGCTTCATAACAGTTCTATCCTTTTTCTTCTTTTTACGGAAATTTTCAACAGCTTCCCTGTCGTATGAAGCTGCTTCACCGGATTTATATAGATTATAGCATAAAGCTCTGATTTCATCTCTTAATTTTCTATAAAAAATAGCTCTATAATATTCAGTTTTTCAACATAAAAAACCTGGAAAAGACTTCTTCTGCTATATACCAGTCTCTTCCAGGCTCTAACTTTAATATGGAATTTTCAAGCAGGCTTCAATACAAGCCATTTTCTTTTAACCAAATTTTACGCAAGATATTTCTTCAGATCATCAACCTTGTCCAGATGCTCCCACGGAAGATCTACATCTGTACGGCCGAAATGTCCGTATGCAGAAGTCTGTTTGTAGATCGGGCGGCGGAGATCAAGCATTTTGATGATTCCAGCCGGACGAAGGTCAAAGTTCTCACGGATGATCTCTACCAGTTTCGCATCAGATACTTTACCTGTGCCAAATGTTTCTACATGAATAGAAGTCGGATGTGCAACACCAATTGCATAGGAAAGCTGGATCTCGCACTTGTCAGCAAGACCTGCTGCAACAATGTTCTTTGCAACATAACGTGCTGCATAAGCTGCAGAACGGTCAACCTTTGTGCAGTCTTTTCCGGAGAAAGCACCGCCGCCGTGACGTCCTGTTCCGCCATAAGTATCAACAATAATCTTACGTCCTGTAAGACCGCTGTCGCCGTTTGGTCCACCGATAACGAAACGTCCGGTCGGGTTGATAAAGTATTTCGTATCCTCATCTACCATGTCTGCCGGGATGATCTCATCAAATACATATTTCTTGATGTCCGCATGGATCTGCTCCTGTGTAACATCCGGGTCATGCTGAGTGGAGCAAACTACTGCATCAATACGGCTTGGTTTTCCATTCTTATCATACTCAACTGTTACCTGAGTTTTTCCATCTGG
Organism: uncultured Blautia sp.; assembly: GCA_905209435.1. Next base: position 11,170 of record CAJLTE010000089.1, read on the forward strand.
TCTTAAATATTTCAGAGTGCCATCTTTACGGACTTTTGTCAGCTGACGGGAAAGTTTGTGTGCCATGTTGATTGCGTATGGCATGTATTCTTCTGTCTCGTTGGAAGCATAACCAAACTGGATTCCCTGGTCACCAGCTCCAATAGAGTCAAGCTCGTCCTCATCCATCTGATTCTCTTTCTGCTCAAGTGCTTTATCAACACCCATTGCAATATCAGCAGACTGTTTATCAAGTGCTGTGATTACCGCACATGTATCAGCATCGAATCCGAATTTTCCACGAGTATAACCAATCTCGCGGATTGTCTCTCTTACGATTGACTGGATATCGATATTTGCCTTGGAAGTGATCTCACCCATAACCAGAACAAGACCTGTTGTAGTTGCAGTCTCGCAGGCTACACGGCTCATCGGATCCTGTGCGATCAGAGCATCCAGGATGGCATCAGAAATGGCATCACAGATTTTATCCGGATGACCTTCAGTTACAGATTCGGAAGTAAATAAGATTTTTTCTTTGTTTTCCATTCTTTTGTTTTTCCCTTTCTTCGATGGAGCGAAAATTTCCAAAACAGCTAATATCTATCGCTGCATTGTATGTTTTCCGCGAAAAAAAGAACAGCCCGGACAAGCGGACTGTCTTATAAATGACTTTTTATATAAACAATCCTCTTATTGTTCGATCACTCGCTCAGGTTGGCACCTTCCTCTCTTTCGAGGGGTTGCCGTGGCTTCATAGATCCTATGTATCTCCACCACTCTGAATAAAAGGCTATTCTTCAGTTTTCCTGTTGCAAGCAATACAATATACTGATTGCTTATAATTGTCAATAGACATTTAACGTCTTATGACTATTTTTCACCAGATTAAATCTGATACTCAACAGATCAAGGCTGTCAGGCTGCGATCTGAAATTAACAATTCACCCTACACGCAGGCGGAATTTCTGGATATCCTTCTCACTGGAAACTCTCTCGATCTCTGCGCCAAGGCTGCGAAGCTTCTCTTCGAAGTTCTCATAGCCACGCTGGATGTAAACAATATCATCCACAATGGTGATTCCCTCTGCTGCCAGTCCTGCAATAACAAGAGCTGCCCC
>CAJLTE010000090.1 GCA_905209435.1 uncultured Blautia sp.
TTTGCGGAACCGTGCAGGCTGAATAGTTATTAAGAAACTTTATAATATAGTAGGAGGATAAGTATGCATCCAGTAACAATCGTCCTTCTGGTGATTCTCGTAATCCTCATCGGATTACTGGTTGGTTTATATTTCTTTGGCAAGAAGACCCAGAAGAAGCAGGAAGAACAGCAGGCACAGATCGAGGCAAGTAAACAGACCGTTTCCATGCTCGTTATTGATAAGAAGAGAATGCCACTTAAGGAATCAGGTCTCCCACAGATGGTCATCGACCAGACACCGAAGCTTCTCCGCCGCTCCAAGATGCCGATCGTTAAGGCTAAAGTTGGACCGAAGATTTCCATTCTTATCGCAGATGAGAAGGTATTCGACCTTATCCCTGTGAAGAAAGAGATCAAAGCTGAAGTAAGTGGACTTTACATAGTAGGTGTAAAAGGTATCCGCGGTAACCTGGACGCTCCGGTTAAGAAGAAAAAAGGATTTTTCGCACGTTTTAAGAAATCTGCTGAGGAAGCTCAGGCAGCCCAGAATGAGACTAAGAAATCCAAAAAGAATAAAAAGAAATGATTATTTTAGCCCTGCCATTATGATGGCAGGGCTATTTTAATGCTCCTTTCCCCATATTGTAATGCCAGACATTATTTCCTGCGTGTTGCATTTTATCAAGAATCTTTCTCTCATTTCAAAAAGGATCCTGCATTTCTGCAAGATCCTCATTCTCAATCTTATTTCTCATTATCCATATAAAATTTTCTAAGAAAATACGTCGGCGTACAGCTCCATGCGTGACAGTAGCTGTTAACCATGCTGGAGCCATAAGGGGATTCTTCCCGGTTGTATGGATTGTACAGTTCCCAGAAGGTGTCGGCGCCGTCGCGGATCATCTCGCCCCAGTAACGCTTCATTTCTTCCAGTGCAAGCTCTTTCTCATCACAGCGGATAAGCGCATCAATATAGTGATGATACATATATGGAGTTACCATGCGGATTCTTGGATTCACTTCCATTACATGATGGATCAATTTACAGTTTGTCTCTTTGTCAAAGACACGTGCCAGGATCATCCAGATCTGGGTTGCCCAGGAAGCCTGACGGTCCGGACCGCTTACGAACATTCCAAGCGCTTCATCCCAGAACTCTTTCACTGCTGCCTCTTTCAGCATGGCCTGCTTCTCTTCCAGCCAGCTGATATCCTCCTGTTTATCCAGAATCTTTGCAAGGCGGATTCCATAACGGATACAGTAAATCAGAACTGCTGTAGCTCCGGCCTGCTTATTCAGACCATCTCCCCAGTCCAGGAAGCACCAGAATGCATCACCTAAATCCTCCACAACATTTTTCTCATTTAACTGCGTCATAGCAATGCGGATCTGATCAATTGCCACATCATAGAGATCCCTTAAGGTTTCCAGATCATCGGTTGCCTCATAATAATCCAGAAGCACAGATGAGAAAAACAATGCATAGTCCAGAAGGTAAGTATCATCTGGCTCCATCTCCGGTTCTGTGAATACACAGGCGCTTAGCTTTCCCTCATTAAAAAGCAGTCCTGCAAAAATATACATACAGCGTTTGGCAAGATCATAATTCTTAAAGGTGTAATAATTGGCTCTCGCCTGAAGTCTCAGATCTCCCAGCCACATTCTGCGGTCACGCTTTGGTCCATCCTCAAAAACATCCTGCATACATTCTTTCAGGGTTTTTCGGCTTACCAGATCAATCTGATTCAGAAGCGGATCTCCGAAATCCACAGGCTTTACAGACTCCATATCTACAGCAGAAACCGTATCACAGGAAATACCATCGATTTTCAGCTGGAACTTGGCAGAAGTATCAATTACACGAAGCTCCATATAACGGAAAGAATATCTTCTTGGCAGCTTCACCTTCGCCGGAAGTACATCCACATGAATATACTCCTCCTGAATCCAGCCACGGCTGAGCCAGCCGTCATAATCAGCAGTTTTGTCCGTCATTTCCTCCAGACGCTCACCGAATTTCAGGTAAAAATAAACCGGTGCATCCTGATGGCTTCCTGTTTTACTAAGCTCCAGAGTCACATAACCTACCGCATGATCCCCGAAATCCACAAATACTGTATCATCTCTTTTTAAAGATTTTGCATACAGATTTTCAATCGGGTACTCTTCTGTAATAACTGTTCTCATCTGGCGGTCTTTTCCCACCATAATTTCCTTTGCAGCCTTGATTTCTTTATGCCGGAGCTCTGGCTTTAAGGATTCTGCAATTTCCAGAAAACGGTTATTTTTATGTACTTCGAAGTTCTCAATTATACTATATGATGGCATTATCTTTCCTCCTAAAAATCGTCTAATGTTTCATCGGAATCAGTATCTTCAGCTCAAACCAGTTATTCGCCTTGCCCGCCATAACTGAACCGCCATACTTCTCTACAATTTTTTTCATACTCTTCATTCCATATCCATGGAACCGTTTATCTTTCTTGGTGGTGATCGGGATTCCATCCTGGAACTGAACATTCTCCTCACAGTAATTCTCTGTGCGAATACGGATAAACTGTTTATCCTGAATCACGTGCAGGGAAATCAGACGTTTCTGACGGTCTTTGATCTTCACCACACTTTCAATGGCATTATCCAGCATATTTCCGAAAAGAGCACTGATATCCATATCCTCCATAAAATTCAGCAACTGTCCCTCACCCATAAATTTCAGCTCAATACCATGTCTCTGACAATGCATGCTTTTACTGGTAAGAATGGTGTCAAGGACCTTATTTCCCGTTTTATTCTGTGTCTCGTAAATCTTGATCTCACGCTCCATCTGTTCCAGGTATTCCCCTGCTTTTTCAGAATCTGCGCCGCTTTTTAAAAGATTGATCTGATGCTTCAGATCATGGTATTTCTGATTTACAATATCGATACTCTCCTTGGAAAGCTTGTAATTTTTGTACTGCATATCCATAATATTCCGAAGCGTATCCTTCTCAAAACGCATCTGGATTTCTTTTACCTGAATGTGATAAGCATAAAGAACTGCCATACCGCTGAGATCTGCCAATGTGCGGATAATAAACACATCCATAGCTGTTCCCGCACTGAAAATACTTTTTACATCTACATAGCTTACATTGCTGATGCAATACACCATAATCATCACAAAATATACAACCAGTAGTTCTCTGCGGGTAATCTGCAGTTCCTCAATATCCTTCTTCAGATAACGTTCGATCAAATAAATCAGAATGTACAGTACTGCATAAATAACTACCATATGCAGCACACGCCATAACATCTGCTCCGGTGTTCCCTTCTCCTGACCGCTGAAATCACCTGTATAAAAATAATGAATCTGCCAACACAAAGAGGCTGCAAATTCTGCGTTGATAAATGCCTTCGCACAGAAAAATCCGGTTTCACGCCATGGAAGCTCTCCTGCCATCCTGATGTACAAAAGCATCAGCAAAAACACACAAACCATAAGAGGCATGAAAAACATCTGCTTTATTCCATCTGTAAAAAACATAACGGTAAAAATACTGATAAAGCTCAACACCCCATGCACATATTTCCACACATCTTTTTTCCCGCATCCATGCACAAGAATCATTACCAGTGCAGAAAGCCAGTAGGAAATGGCATAATAATATCCAGGAGTGTTGACTACTGTGCCTCTCATTTTTCCACCTCATTCATATATTCATTCAGGGCATCCAGGAAGGGCTTCCGCCTGCTTCTGCTCACCTGGATCGTATCGCCATTTACCATGATATCACTGCCCTGATAAGTCTCTACAAATTCCAGATTTACCAGATAACAGCGGTTACACCGAAAATATTTCTTCGGATCAAACTGATTATCTGTATCCCTCATAGTGCCCTTTGTCTCAAAATCCCCATCCAGAGTGTGGTAGATCAGCACATGGTCCTGAACCTCCACGTAACAAATCCGCGCCACATCCAGCTTCTTTTTACCTCCCTTCAGAACAATGGTAATGTACTCCTTCTCCGGTGTCTTCACCTTTGCCAGAGCCCTTACCATACTCTCTGAAAATGAAAAATAGGAAATTGGCTTCAAAATATAATCCAGCGCATTTACCTTATATCCCTGAATGGCATACTGAGGCATGTTTGTAATAAAAATAATAATTACATTTGTATCAAGCTCACGGATTTTTTCTGCTGCTTTCATTCCATTGAGAAACGCCATCTCAATATCCAGAATAATAAGGTCATAGCTGGCAGTGTAATCGGTTACAATATCCTCTCCGTCCTGAAATTCTGTTACGGAAAATTTCACCTGGTTCTCTTTTTCATAACGATTCAGGCATTTCTTCAATGCCTCCCGATCATGCCTGTCATCCTCTACAATTGCAATTCTTATCATAATTATTTCTCACCTATCTTATTCAATCAAACGGATACTCCAATCCATTTTGCTGCCTTCTCATAGCCGAATAGCTTCTTCACAGTTAATTCGGCTAAAACGGCCCCCTGGCACAGTGACACTGCACCAGGGAGCCGGAATCACTTGTGTTAGCTAAGAATAGTATAACAGGAAACAGGTTCTGAAACAATTAGATATTAGCTGCCTTCTTCTGATTTTCTTTGATCATTTTCTGGTCCTCTTCAATGTGTTTTTCCACATCCAGACGGCTCATGAGAATGATAACAACTGCATATGTGATCACATCTGCCGCCAAAAATGCGAATGCAAGCACCTGCTCCACGCCACCCATCTGACGGTAGACGATCTGGCCTGTATAGTTTGCCACATTTTCAACAATTTCCAGAGTCTGCGGATTGCAGGCAATGCCGGTATTGCTGTAGCCTGCAAAGGTAAGAAGGCTGTTCAGCACACCGATGCAGAGTCCACTTAAGCCTACCATAATGGAACTGTACACAGACATTGTAAATCCGTCGCTTCGGAAACCATTTTTCGCTTCCAGATGGTCAAGCACATCAGAAAGAAGTGCCATCGTCACATACACTGCCGGAATACTTCCGATTCCTTTCAGCACCATACTTGTAGCAACCATTCCGAAGCTGTGTACATTCAGGAAGCAGACAAGGCCACCTACAACGGAGAAGCAAAGTCCTGTAACAACGGCTCTCTTTTTGCCCAGCTTACGGGCAATTGGCCATGCCACTACCATACCAACCGCAGTAGGGATTCCACCAACCAGACCAAGTGTTGACATTAATGCTCCGGAAGTCTGCTCCGGATTTGCAGAATTAATTACACTGTCAAACATCCATCTTACATAGAAGCTCATGGAACTGTTTTTGATCAGCTGGCCAAACTGGAAAATCAGGAAATAGAGAATGATGATCCACCAGTATTTGTTGTGGATACAGCCTTCCAGCTGTTTTTTCAGCGGCATCTTCTCTTCCTTTACATTCAGATTGATGGTTTCCTCTGTAATACGCTCTCTGGTAAAATAATATTCCAGCATACAGCCAAATGCACTTACCAGACAAAGAACTATGGAAATAATCCTCCAGTGTGAATAGCTTGCATCCACATCAATTCCGCCTTCCTTTGTCACAAACAGAAAGCTCTGAAGAAGGATCGGCACTACAATGCTGGCTCCAACTCCGGCAGAAGCAACCATTGCTGCATTTGACAGTGTTGCAAGAAGTCCGCGGCTCTCAGAATTTCTGGTAGAAAGAGAGACCATGGAGCTGTGTGCACAGTAAAAACATGGATATGCAAGTGCATAGTACAGGTTATAGGACACTGCGATCCAGATCATCTGCACCGCATTATTGCCCTTAGCTGGTGTCATAAACATAAGAATAATGGCTATGATCAGCATGGGGGCCGCAATGATCATATAAGGTCTTGCTTTTCCCTGGGTACTTCTGGTGTTGTCGATCCACTGCCCGATCATCAGATTTCCGAGAACTACGAAAATCACAGATACAATTGGCAGAAGTGTGGCAAATGCTCCGAATTTCGTCCAGCCAAGTACATCTACATAATAACGGTTCAGATAGGCACCGAAAATGGCATTGGCAAACATGGCGCAAAAGGGCGCCAGAAAATATCCAATGGCAATCTCCGGAAGCTTCACCTGATCGGATTTGATTCTTGTTTTAAAAACCGGCTTTTCTGCAAGTTTTCTTGCAAAATTAGTAATGTTCAAATATTTCGCCTCCTGGGTTTATTTGACTCTTAATATAAACTCTTTTTCCCTTTATTTAAGCTCTGTCTGCCATTTGCGGGCAGAATATTTCCTGCACATTTAATGGAATCTTACTTCAGATCAAAAGACATAAAATTAAATGCGCCAGTTCCCTTGTAACTGAAGTACAGTGCCTCTTTCTCACCGAGTCCGTTTACATCAGCTGCAAAACCGTGCTGTTCCTTGCAAGGTTTCACCTGAATCTTTGCCACTGGCTTGCCGCCTTCCTCTGTGGATACATAAACAACTCCAGTTGCTTTTCCCTTAATATTAATACGAACCTTAGAGGTCTCACGCAGGTCAAAATATTTGAAGCCTGCAACTGCTCCGTCACACATATTGGCAATATACTGATCTGACCCCTGTTCACGATCCTTTCCATCCTGAGTCAGATATGGATGTCCGGACTTTGGATGTTTGATCATACTTAAGAAACGGGTTCCTTTTTTGCCATATACGTTGCAGGCAATGTAGGAAGGATAGTTTCCTTTTCCCTTAAGCGGTCCGTCATTCAGACCACAGGAGGTCATCTCTGCCTGATAGAATTTGCCATTCTCGAAGCGGATGCGCTCTGCACAGGCCTGACGGGAAGACTGCTTACGGTTACTGTGTCTGTGATAGAAAACATAATAGCTTCCATTAATCTCGATCAGGCTTCCGTGAGTGTTTCCGGTACAGTTTCTTGCATTTTTTACATCTGTGATTCCAGGAAGGCCGATGTCCCCGTTGCTGACCAGAACACCGCCAAACTCAAAGCCCTCTGTAGGGTTATCGCTTGTTGCATAGCAAAGCTCATGGCTGTTCAGGGAGCTGTAGATGAAGTAATAGGTTCCATTGAATTTACGCATGGAGCTTGCCTCCAGGAAGGGATGTCCCTCATAAGAACTTCCTGGTGCTTCTTTCTCACTGGCAATTCCAATGTATTTCGGTCCCATTTTTACAGTAAGCATGTCTGCCGGATCCAGCTCGAAGCACATTGCACCGTGCTCAGTCGGCTTGGAGCCATCAAGCAGAAGGGGATTTCCCTGAAGGGCAAAGCCTGTGTAAAGATACAGCTTTCCATCATCATCCATAAAAACGCCCGGGTCAAACTGCAGCGGCTCCTCTTTCTTTCCAATAGGAGTGCCGTCTGCATATTTTACATAACCATAGAATTCATATTTGCCTGCCGGCTTGTCACAGACAGCCACAGAGATCATCTTGGTACCGCCCATGAAATAATAAAGATAAAATCTTCCGTCCGGTCCCTGGATCATATCCGGTGCTGCCAGACCATTTGTAAGACGGATCTTCGGCGCTGCCGGATCCTGCTCTCTTTTGAAAATAACACCCTCATAACGCCAGTTGCCAAGATCGTCTACTGGTGCTGACCAGCATACATAATCGCCCAGACAGAAATTCAAGCCGTTAAAAAGATCATGAGAACCATATATGTATACACGTCCGTCCACAATATGCGGCTCCGCATCCGGCACGTATTCCCAGCTTGGCAGGTACGGATTTACAGCCTGCTTTGTTTTCATACCTTCATCCTCCATCGATTATTTTACATAATTCATAATATGGATTTATTATAACACCCTGCAATTTCTGTACCTGTTTTTTACGTAAAGTGTAAGAAATCCATCGCAAATAGCACATCTTCAAAATCCAGAAGTTGAATCTCAATGAAAAAAAGCCGTCTAGTCACAGACAGCTTTCTTCCTTTGCACCATTTCCTTACCTGATTCACTTTATTCCAAGACATCTGCCATTGGAAGCACTCCTAGGGAGATTCGAACTCTCGACACCGCGCTTCGTAGACGCGTGCTCTATCCAGCTGAGCTACAGGAGTATACTCGGTCATGAGGGAATCGAACCCACTCGTGTTATGATAACAGCGGATTTACAGTCCGCTCCGCCTCCTTAACGGGATAATGACCGATATGATTTCTTACATGTTTTATATTACCAGAAGAACTATATATTCTGCAATAAACCACTAGTTTAATATAACCAAGGAACTTAAGTAAAACTGCATTCTGACTTATAAAAAATCCCCATTATCATTTCTTAGTCCATCTTATATATCGATTTTTTTATTGCATTTTCCCATTTATCTGGTATAATAATCATTCGGTAAACAATTCAATAACAAATTAGCTCTGGTATAAAATTGGAAACGACACAAGTGTACACTTGATAACGAACAACACATGTGTCTTTTTTGTACCCATTTTTAGAAAAAGGAGAACAATTTTATGCCAAAAACTAAGTTTCAAAATGTTATTTTCACTCTGATGATGGCTTTCCTTATGGTCTACGCCATGATCTGCTACAACATTTCCCTGAACATCGGTGGAATGAGCAACCAGGTATTTCTCATGGCTTTCGGCGAAATGAAGATTATGTGGCCGGTTGCATTTGTACTGGAGTTCTTTATTGTTGATAACCTTGCCCATAAGCTTGCTTTTCGTATTGTCACACCTAAAGACAGACCTTTCGCCATCACAGTTGCAATTTCTGTTATGATCATCTGCATTATGTGCCCGATCATGAGCTTAATTGCCACAATCTTGTTTAAAAATGCGGGTTCCCAGTTCGTTGCCGTATGGCTCCAGACCACTTTCATGAACTTCCCGGTAGCCTTCTTCTGGCAGCTTATGTACTGTGGACCGCTGATCCGTTTTCTCTTCGGGAAAATGTTTCCGGAGAAACAAGATGCATAAGCGTACCTGTTAGCAGTTTTCATATAAATTTGAAGGATTTTAAAAGGCATTGCAGGATATAGCCTCTCCCTAACGTTTGACTCCAAAATCAAATCGTTTACAGACGCCATATAATTCCTTGCAATGCCTTTTCTCGTTAAACTTTCTCAGCTACTATTCTGTAATTTCTAATCCAAATCAAGAAGTATGTACTGCCATTGTTGTATTCTCGATAAACCCTTCACACATTTTCTGTACTTTTTTAAGCGGCAGCTCGGAAATTGCCGCAATTTCTTTCTGTGAATACCCCCGAGAAAACATGTTAAAAACGGTCCTGCGATCTTTTTCTCTGGCCTGTCTTCTCATTTCTTTTTTCATCTCTTTCTTCATTTCTTTCCGCGTTGCTGCTCTCGCTTCATCTGCATACATTTGCATTGCGCCATCCCATGCCTTACACATATCCTTCACCTCCACAACCTCTTCATCAACAAATTCATATTGCTCCAGTAATATCGCCAGAAGCCATCTGGTTTCTTGACTTAGCTTTCGTATTTCTTCGGTACTCTCTTCTACGTATTTTCTCAATTCGTCTTTTTTACGGCTGTGCTTCATAAGCTGGAAAATATCTTTCCATTCCGTGTGAAACAACTCAGGATTCTGTTCATGAATATCTATCATACAAATATCATAATCAGGAAGCCTGTCTGAAAAACTCATCACATTTTCCGGGATGTCCATCATTTCCTGTAATTTTAACTTACTCTTCCACCTTTTCTCTCCCAGGTATAATACCTGATGAAATACCGGAAGCAATGGACGACGGATTCGGCGCCGTTTTTTCCCACGTTTTCCTCTTCCCCAAAACATTTGCTGGGATTTTCTTTTCCACTCTTTTAGCTGATCTGTATATTCTATGCTGTCATATGTAAAACATCTCACAGGCATCTCATAATTTGCCCCAGATTCAACTTCACATGCCAACAAAAATCTACAGCCTGGCTTATCGTGGAGACGAAGGAAATCGCGCTCTCTTTCCAGATACATGAGCTTCGCGCTGTCATCCCCGAATTCTCCCTCTTCAAAAACACCTTTTTCCCTGGCAATTTCCTCTTCGCCGTATTTTTCAGAACTGTTTTTCTTTTGTATATTTTTTGCCATAATCGACTGTTTATATGATACTCTCTTCTTCCTTTGTACTTCCTTAAGATAACATGGATCCACAATCTGCTTTCCTGCAAATAAGGTACCATTCACAAAATCTGCAAAGCGTTCGTTATCTTTCAGATACTCCTGTAGTCCCTGGTCTTTTACACCCAAGTTTCACCACCTTCTTTATTACGCTTATTTCACAGGAATACTTCACCGAATGGCAATGAATAGACTGCTGTTCATGAGCTGAACCGCCTACGAATAGTACATAGAGTTCCTGAGATGTGAATTCAGCGTAACATAAAATATAATGTACTGCAAGGAGTTTATATTTTTTTAAGAATCATTCCTCGTTAATATTATACCATTTGTATTTATTTTATACAATATTATTTTTATAAAATATATACTTAAATAAAAAAAGGCATTGTAGAACATGCCGCCCAAAAGTCAGACATTAAAATCTAACTTTTAGTACGCGGTATAATATCCTTGCAATGCCTTTAATTCATAACGATCTATAAATACGCCCTACATGTTTTTTTCACTTTTTGGTTTCCTAAACCTTTATTCTTCCTCTTTCAAATGCACATCCAAAAATTCCAATCCAACTGTCTCCGCATAGTCTCTTCCCTCTTCAAAGTTCATCTCGAAACCATGGGTAGATTTTTTTCCATAAATGGGAATCAGAACAGAACCTTCCCCTGTATACGCTTCCTCAATTGCCTTTTCAGAATAGCTGTATGGCACCAGGCTGTCATTGATTCCGTGAATGATCATCACGTCTCCGTCATATGCGCTGATAGTGCCATAAACATCCAGATCATAAACTGTTTTCACATACTCAGAACCCACAGTTCCTACCGGCATCTCAGCTCTGTCTTCCGGAATATCATATGCGGAATCATACATTTCCCGGGCATTATCCGCAATACAAAACGCCGGATAAATCAGGATCATAGCAGCCACATCATCTTTTCTGTCTGCAGCAGTCAGAGCACTTACAAGTCCTCCCTGGCTCTGTCCCAGAAGGAAAAGATGATCCTGATCCACATAATCCTTTGTTTTCACAACGTCCATAACAGCACTTAAATCTTCTTTCTCAGTCATCACTGTCATATCCATGAAATCTACGTCACTGTTTCCGTTAAGGGAACCGCCGCAGAAGTCAAATGTATAAACCACATATCCATCCTGAGCCGCCTTTTCCGGCCATTTTGCACGCTCTACCATCTGGGAAGTAGAACCGATTCCGTGGCTCATAATGATTACTGGATAAGTCTTTGTTTCGTCAAAATCTTCCGGATAATAGAACTGTCCGTAAATATTATTGTCTCCATTTTTGCACCAGGAAACCACCTTTGTGCAGCCTTCTAGTTCTGTAGTGTATCCCTCTTCAATCTCCGGATTGTCAGACTCTTCTAAATCAGCATCTTCCTCTCCTTCAGAATTAGAACTGTCCTCTGCTTCCTCTGTCTGCTCTTCTGCGTTTTCCTCAGCCCAGACAGTCACACTTACACAGCTCACACTCAATACTGCTGCCACCCCTAAAGCAATTAACATCTTTTTCTTTAACATCTTTATTGCTCCACTTACTTTTTTCTCAATCAATCACATCATTCTGAAATCTGGACAAATGCTCATAAGGCAGAATCAATCTGCCTCGGAACAATCCACAGCCATCGTTGATCAGGCTGTTATTTACCGCAGAAAACATATTCACATCAAGATCTGCTAATTCCAGGGAAAGCAGCTTCATTCCCCGTTCATAAGCCTCATCAAAGTAAACACATTCCCCTTCCGGGATCACATCTCTTCTGGCACGCTCGTCCTGCTGGCGTTTCTCATAGCCCAGGTGATTGGCCGGACCGATTTCTGCAATGTCATCCATTTTCTGGGTACGGAGCTGTACCTCCATGTAGGATCTGGAGCTGTTATCATAAAATGTAATATGTAAAGACTGATACCCATATTCACTGGTACCACAAATATAATCTCTGTAATAAGGCTTTACATCATCATTTAGTTGATCAGAAGTACTCAATTTCACTCCCTGAGCCGATTCTGCTGTAAAGCCTCTCTCTTCCAGAAATCCTGGCAGCACATTTGC
>CAJLTE010000091.1 GCA_905209435.1 uncultured Blautia sp.
CGTTACCTTCTGTAAACATGTAAACCCATTTTGCCATTTTACATTTTCCTCCTAATTATTGTTCTTTCACACATAAGTAAATATAAAAAATTATGTTTCTTATACGCACATAGTTATTTTATAGAGTTTGTGTCGTTTCGTCAAGGTTAAACTGCTAAAATTAGCTAAATTTTTTATACATTCTGCATAATGTGATTTATTTTATCATTCTTATTATTGTTAAGGTTTTTACTGTCCTTTATTGCGGTCTTTATCCTCGTTTGTAAAATGTACACGGAATATTATTTCTGCATATTTTATCACAAAAGAGCTGTCTATTCCCTTTATTATCTGTGCAAGTCAATCGGATATTCGCAATCCGCTTCGCTACGTGGCTCTACACCAAATAACTGCTCCGCAGTTTATCAGAAGGCGCTTGCAAAAATATAATCGCGTAAAAGCAATTTTTTCTCTCATACATTATATATAAATAAAAAACGGGAAACAAAACAGATAATCTTATCTGCCCTGCTGCCCGTTTACAATCTTTGTCAGTTATTTCTTTCTGCCTTTTTTCAGGTTCAGTACCAGATGTCTTGGCATACCATTTACCATGATCGGCTGGTAATCGCCCTGAATCAGAGGTTTGATGTAATCTACAAAGTCTTTGGTTACATTTGTAGCGTCTTTATTCATCCATTCTCTCGGTACAAGTTTTTCTTCATTTGCGATTCTGTGCACATCATAGATGCCTGTAGCTGCCATGTACGGATCATCGGAAACACGGTCGATAACAACCATTTTACCTGTATCGCCTTCGTCAGCTGCTTTAACTGCTGCACCACCTACCATAAATGCTTCGTCAATATCCACTCTGGATGCCATATGGGAAGCACTTCTCTGTAAGGTAGAAAGCTCAACTGCTCTTGTCTTGCATCCGCACTCCGCCGCCAGGAAGTTTGCCAGGTATGTAGCCGTTCCCTGAAGCTGTTTGTGACCAAATGCATCTACATAGTCTCCTACATTTCCAAGTTCGCATACATATCTGCCGTCTGCAAGCTTGATTCCCTCGGAAACTGCGATCACGATAGAAGATTTTTTCTTAAGGAGATCTTTTACTTTCGCAAGGAATTTCTCAACGTCAAAAGGTACTTCCGGAAGGTAGATCAGGTCCGGTCCGTCGCAGTCTTCGGATTTCGCAAGGGCTGTAGCGCCTGTAAGCCATCCGGCATTACGTCCCATGATTTCCATGATGGTGATCATATTTTTCTTATAGGTAAGACCCTGAGCATCACGGATTACTTCTTTTGTGGAAGCACCGATATATTTCGCTGCACTTCCGAAGCCAGGTGTGTGGTCTGTCAGTGCAAGGTCGTTGTCGATTGTTTTCGGAACACCAAGGAACTTCTGAGTCTGTCCTGTAAGGATCGCATAATCAGACAATTTCTTGATCGTATCCATGGAATCATTTCCGCCGATATAGATAAATGCGTAGATATCCAGTTTATTTAAAATCTCAAAAATTTTCTCATAGATTGCTTTATCTTCATGAATTTCAGGAAGTTTGTAACGGCAGGAACCTAAGAACGCAGATGGTGTTCTCTTCAGTAATTCGATATCCAGTTCTGAATGGATCTGTGTTGATAGGTCAATATACTGTTCGTCCAGAAGTCCCTGGATGCCGTGAAGCATTCCGTATACTTTGTCAAATCCACGTTCAATGGCATTCTTGTAAACTCCTGCGAGACTGGAATTGATTACTGCAGTAGGTCCTCCTGATTGTCCAACAATGATATTTCTTTTTTTCGCCATAGCAATATCCTCCTTGTTTTCACGTCTTCTTATTATGTCTTTGTTATCCATAAGACTCGTTGAGGTAAATTGTAACAAATTTATTTTAGTTAGTCAATATTTTATTGTTATTTTTATACATATGGTTTTTATTCTACATTATTATAATTTTACATTTTTAATTCTATAACGCTATTTTTTATGTATTTTTTGTACAATATACTCATTTTCATCAAAGTCAGGTAGTTATTCGCAATTGAAGAAGACTTATTTGATTCGGTTAAATGAGTCTTTTATAAGTTACAAGAAAGAATCCTGCCCGGAGGGCTTTTTATGTCATAGGAACATTATGGAGTAATTTCCTATGACATAAAAAAGACACAGATATGAAATTTTTTCAATACCTGTGTCTTTATATACTACGTAGGTTGTCAGTCGAATAAAATCATCCGATTCACTACGTAGCCCTACATCAAATTCATCAAATCAAACGAATGCTTTATTTATAATGCTTTATTTATAATGCTTTATTTAGCTGCATCCTCTGTTTCAGCATCTGCTGTATCTGCGGATGTATCATCTGTGCTGTCTGCTGCCTTTGTGTCATCAGCTTTTGCATCAGCTTTCGGAGCTTCTGCGATTACTGTAATTGATTTTGCATTGCCATCAGCATCCAGAACAATCTTTACTACATCGCCCTCTTTCAGGTCTGTAAGTTTGATTGTTTCTGTCTCAGCTTCTGTGTCTTTATCTTCTGTTGAAGTATCTGTACTGTCTTCTGTATCTGCATCCTTGCTGTCATCAGATTCTGCTGCATCTGTAGTTTCATCTGTGCTATCTGCTGAATCGCTGTCAGAAGATTCACTGTCTGCATCTTTTGTATCTGTATCATCTGCAGAAGCATCTGCTGTTTCGTCTTTGGAGTCATCTGCTTTTGTATCATCTTTTGCTTCCGGTGCTTTTTCTTTCTCTACTGTTGTAGAATCTGTAACTTTTACAGTCTGCTCATCACCTGTCAGATCAAGCATGGAGTCTTTCTCATCTTTGGCATCTGCAGTATCATCTTTTGCTTCTTCTGTGTCAGATTCGGAAGCATCATCTTTACTGTCAGTGCTGTCTGCGGTTTCACTGTCTGTATCTTCTGTCTCGTCTTTGGAAGCGTCATCTGCTTTGTCTGTGTCTTCAGTATCTTTCTCTTCAGAATCTGCATCCTTTGTGTCGTCTTTTGCATCAGAAGTTTTATCGCCTGCTTCTTTGGCATCTGCATCTTTCAGTGTACCAACATTAATTGTAACACTGTCATCAGCAACCTTGGAAACTTCGCCGTATACAGTTTCTTCTTCCGCTGTATCAGTATCTGCTGCAGCTGCATCCTCAGATGTAGAATCCTCTGTGGTATCTGCTGTCTCAGTTGTTGTTTCTGTTTTTGAATCTGTTGCTGCGAAAGCAACGTTCATAGAAGTAAGTGTCAACGCTAAACCTAATGCTACTGCTAAATATTTACGTTTCATTATTCTCAAGTCCTTTCTGTCTTCCGTTGATGGCTATACAATAGTTCGAAATTGTGTTCAAATTGTGACGATTTTCGTAAGAAATTGTGATTTTCCTTACGCGAATTATTCTATATTTAAAAGTGCACAACATTTTTATACAATACATTCAAAAATGAATCACAATAACCATAGCATAACTATATTTGTACTCATCCATGCATTGTGATATACTTAAGAAAATCGCGTCAGAAAGAAAAATATTTTTGCTGCATCAATATTTCCGGCGATTCAAAATACTTATATCAAGGAGGATCCATCCTATGCTTCATACAATTGAAAATGACTATCTGAGAGTATCTGTAGACGATCACGGTGCTGAACTTTGCAGCATTTTTGATAAAATACATAACAGAGAAGTGATCTGGCAGGCAGACCCGGCTTACTGGAAACGTCATGCGCCCGTTCTTTTTCCTAATGTAGGACGTCATTTTGAGGATCATTATCGCATCAATGGCACTGAATACCCGTCCAAGCAGCACGGATTTGCCAGAGACAGCGAATTTACCTGCGTGGATATGACTGCAGATTCTATTACACATAAGCTGAAATCTTCTGATGTTACGAAAGAAAATTATCCTTATGATTTCGAATTGAAGATCAAACATGTTCTGGAAAAGAATCAGGTCAGTGTATGCTGGGAAGTTGTAAACCACAGCAATGAAACTATGTACTTCACAATTGGCGGACATCCGGCATTTAATGTTCCTGCCCAGGGAAATAATGACAAGAAAGAAGATTATCTGCTGACATTTAACGGTGAGAAATCTCTTACTTATCTGCTTCTGGACCCGTCTTCCGGCACTGCTCTTCCGGATCAGACAAAAACTCTGGAGCTCACAGACGGCACATGCCATATTGACGCTCATATGTTTGACAATGATGCATTAATCTTTGATAATCAGATTGAAAAAGCCGGCATTGCTTTTCCTGACGGAACTCCGTATCTGGAACTTACCTGCCACCGTTTCCCGAACTTCGGTATCTGGTCTGTGCCCGGCTCCTCTTTTGTATGCCTGGAGCCATGGATGGGAAGATGTGATGACTGCGGATTCAAAGGTGACCTTGCAGAAAAAACTAATATCAATGCATTAGATGTTGACGAGATTTTTAATGCCTCCTACGAAATAAAAATTTACTAATTTTTCCCATTTACCTCTGCATTGTGCTATAATGGCAGATAGCATTTGCAGACAAAAGAGACAAATGCCTGTTGTTGCTTCATTCCAGGATCCAAACCAGTAATACTATGTTACCAGTCACGGAGCGAACAGCAGCAACAATTATATAAAACAGGAGGAAATTCCCATGACAAAAGAAGAATTTCAGAAACTGACACAGGATGTTGTACTGCTCGACGGTGCTACCGGTTCCAATCTTATGGCTGCCGGAATGCCAAGAGGAATCTGTACAGAGGCATGGATCATGGATCACAAAGAGGTTCTGCAGAATCTTCAGAAAGCTTATGTGGAAGCCGGAAGCCAGATCGTATACGCGCCTACTTTTGGCGGCAACCGTTACAGTCTCGGACTTCATGGACTGCAGGATAAGCTCGCAGAGATGAATCATGCACTTGTAAATATTTCCAGAGAAGCTGTCGGACATAAGGTTTATGTTGCAGGTGATATTACCACAACAGGTAAGATGATGGAACCTGCAGGTGATCTTACTTATGAGATGGCATATGAAGCATACTGTGAACAGATCAAAGTTCTTGAGGATGCAGGTGTTGATCTGATCGCTGCGGAAACTATGATCAATATTGAGGAAACACTTGCTGCACTGGATGCTGCCGCATCTGTAAGTTCTCTTCCTGTAATGTGTACAATGACCGTAGAAGCTGACGGAAGCATTTTCAGCGGAGGAAATGCTGTGGAAGCTGCAATTGCCCTTGAGGGTGCAGGCGCCTGCGCAGTTGGTATTAACTGTTCTGTAGGTCCTGATCAGCTGGTATCCGTTGTCCGCAATATCAAAGAGAACGTATCTATTCCTATCATCGCCAAACCTAATGCAGGTATGCCGACCATTGATGACCAGGGTAATGCCATTTACAGTATGAATGCGCAGAGTTTCGCAGAACATATGAAAGTTCTGATTGAAAACGGTGCATCTGTTGTCGGAGGATGCTGCGGCACGACTCCGGAATTTATCCGTGAAGTGAATAAAATTCTCGGAAGATAATTATCCAGGCCAAATAATTTTACTGACAAAAAAGCACATGATTTCAGAAATAAGAATATCTTCTGTCATGTGCTTTTTTATTTATACTATTTTCTGTTTCCAGCTCTTCAATTTACCTTTATCGCTTTCTTCGGACACATCTCCTGACAACAGAAACAGCGAATACATTTTCTGTAATCATATACCGGCGGTTTTCCTTTGCCTTTTCTGAAATCTACCGCTTTTCCCGGAACCGGGCAGCTCTGGACACAGATGCCGCAGCGGACGCATTTGTCAGCTTCTATATATGGCTTCTTCTGGAAAATCTTTAATGCCTCTGCCATTCTTGTCCAGATATTTCTTCGTACTTCAGTACGGTCTACATTGAAGGCAGAATTTCCGTACTGTTTCACTGCCTCTGCCATGGAAATCTCCCCCTCCGGTGTCAGAAGTGTGATCTCCTCTTCCTTCCAGGTTCCAAGTCCCATCTTCTCTCCGTGATAATTCGTCGGAACCATTTCCGGTTTCAGGTAAACCAGGCGACTGAACACGCTGTCCAGCGCAACCGGGTCTGTAGACATCAGCATTACATTCATGGGAACAGGATCTCCGGATCCCGGTCCATTACCTTCCATGGCTACAATTCCATCCATCACATATAATTTCGGTGATACACATTTGTTTAGATCGATGAGCATTCTGGCAAAGCTGTCTGCACTTGGATACTGTGTGTGGCCTTTTGCCTTATGAAACCCATATACAAAACCGTAACTGTTCTTGACAGCGCCTGTAATTCTCTCCAGTGCATGTGTTTTCATCTTACTTAAAGAGATCACGCAGTCCTGCTCCAGCAGTTCTTTAGGCAAAATGAATTCTTTTGCCTGGATGCCCTGCGGGTAAACAGTTTTCACACCCTCAGAATAATCAATGGCCGGAATGTGATATTTCTCCAGATAAGTATCCATTCCTGTTCCGCGGATCACTGCCTGTGTAGTCCCATGTCCGCAGGAGTCCGCGAGTACGATGTGCTCATATCCGTTCTCCCGTAAAATCCCTGCAAAAGCCCCCACTACAACCGGATGCGTGATCACCGCTTTCTCTACTTCTGCTTTTTTTAACAGATTTGGCTTCAGCAGGATCTTCGCACCTTTTGGGATCAGAGTCTCCAATCCGCCCAGAAAATCCAGTCCCTGCTTCAGCAATGTATAGATTTTTTCCTCTTTGTATTCCCCGCACGGAAGTAATACTACTTTACTCTTCATTAGATAAATCTGCCTGTCTCAGTGCTTTTCTCACCGGCAAAATGCACGCTGGCACTACTGAAAGACAATCCACGCCCATTCTCAGAAACTCTTCTGTCAGAGCGGTATCCGCTGCAAGTTCGCCGCAGATGCATACACGTTTATTCTCCGCATGTCCGGCCTCGATCACCATTTTGATCATACGCAGCACTGCCGGGTGATGGTCATTGTATTTCTTACGCAGAAGCGGATTCTGTCTGTCCATTGCCAGAGTGTACTGACTCAGGTCATTCGTTCCAAGGCTCAGAAAATCTACTCTTCTCGCAAGCTCACGGCTGATCATAACTGCTGCCGGAGTCTCGATCATAATTCCTGTCTTTACATCTTTATACGGAATCCCCTTATCATCCAGACCACTTTTGACCTCCCGGATAATCGCATCAATTTCATCCATTTCTTCTTCAGAACTGATCATCGGATACATCAGTGCCAGATTTCCATAAGCACTCGCCCTGAAGATTGCACGAAGCTGCGCTTTGAACATCTTCTTTCTATCCAGACAGAGACGTATTCCCCTGTTTCCCATGATCGGGTTGGTCTCATCCGGAATATTCAGATATTCGGCCTGTTTGTCAGCACCCAGATCTGCAGTACGGATTACCGCAATTCTGTCGCCCATGGTCTCCGCAATCTTCTTGTATGCCAGAAACAGCTCATTCTCACGGGGATAATTCTCTCTTCCCAGATACTGGAACTCGCTGCGCAAAAGTCCAATCCCTGCTGCTCCGTAATAGAGAACGCTGTTCAGATCATCCATATTTCCGATATTAGCATAAATTTCAATCTTTCTGCCATCTTTTGTAATATCCGGTTCTTCCCTTAATTTCAGAAGTTCTTCCCGTTCTTCCATATCAGCCTGCCTGCGGATCTCATATTCTTTTTTTATTTCTTCATCAGGATTAATATACAGACTTCCCGTATACCCGTCCACAATTGCCAGCTGTCCGTCCCACTCTGTATCCGTATCAATCTCGATCAGTGCCGGAATATTCATTGTTTTTACAAGAATTGCGGCATGTGAAATATCGGAGCCATGGTGTGTGACAATAGCAAGCAGCTTATCCTTATCCATTTCCATCAGTTCTGTCGGTGTGATGCTCTCTGTGACAACGATCACCGGTTCACCACCCAGATCAATCCGCGGAGAAACGCCTCCAAGTTCATTGATCAGACGGTCTGATATTTCTCGTATATTAACCAGTCTTTCTTTGATCGCAGGCTCCTCCAGATTTCTGAAAGTAGACAGAATCTCATCTCTGGTAGTCATTACTGCATATGCAGAATTTACTTTTTCATTCTGAATAATACTCTCAATCGCCCGCTGGAAACTCTTTCCCTCCAGCAGTTCTTTCTGCCGGAGAAAAAGTTCCGCCTGAGATTCCTGAATCGTACAGTTTTTCTCATACAATTCAGTCAGCTGATCCATCACTCTGGCGCGTGCCTGAAGGAAGATATTGAGTTCACCTTTTACATCCGTAATCTCATACTGGCGTATCTGGTATTCGCTCCTGTGATAATAAACAATCTTACCGATAGCAATTCCAGGAAAAGCACCGGTTCCTTTGTAAATGTCCATTTAAACTCCTTAGTCGCAGGCAGCCTTGAATTCAGTCCAGTTCTTCTGGTACTGTGCGTCTGCGTCCTGGCTTACATTCTGGACGATCTCGCCCTTTGTAACGTCATCCGGAACTACCAGATCCGGATTTACCAGCTCATCTGCTGCTTTATTTGTGCTGTAATAGCCGATATAGTCTGTGCATTTCGCTGCAACTTCCGGCTGCATGATGTAATCCATGAAAGAATATGCCGCATCTTTATCCGGTGCTTCACTTGGGATAAACATGCCCATGATACCGAAACCAAGGCCCTCTTCCGGATATACCACTTTAAGGTCAGGATTCTCAGCCAGTGCTGCTGTTACCTGTGAAGTGTAAAGGAATCCTACACTTGCCTCTCCGTTAAGAAGTGCATTCTGAGTATTATCATCCTGGATCAGACGTACATTCGGAGCAAGTTCCAGAAGTTTCTCTCCTGTCTTCTTGATCACATCCACATCTTCTTCATTCATACTCTCACCCATGGAAAGCTGAGTGATACCATTAATTACACGATAGTTTGCAGTCAGTGCAATGCTGTCCTCAAGAGACGGATCCCAGAGATCTTTATATCCTTTGATATCAATATCTACCTGTTCCGGATCGTAAACGATCAGCGGAATACCCGCTCCGTAAGGAACTGTGTATTCATCATCCGGATCATAGAACTGTCCCTGATATAACGGGTTGATGTTTCCGATGTTCTCCAGAGAATCTTTATCGAGTTTCTCTGCAAGTCCCTCCTGGATCGCAGTTTCCAGAATATAATCATCTGCGATTACGATATCGTAGTCACCGCCTTTTGCCATGGAAAGTTTCTCAAGCATGGTTTCATCTGTATCAAAGTTTGAATAAACAACTTTAACGCCTGTCTCTTTTGTAAAATCATCCAGAACTTCCTGCGGGAACATTCCCTCCCAGGTAAAGAGAACAAGTTCTTTATCATCTCCTGCATCCTTGAAACCGGTGAATGTTGTTCCTGCCATTAATGCACACATTACTACTGCAAGTACTCTTTTTTTCATAATCGATCTCCCTTCTTATGTCCTGCATTGATGTTTGTATCAGCCCCTGCCTTCTACTATACCGACAAACAGGGGCTTTCCTTTTTTACTTTGCTTTTACCTTCGTCCAGAGCTCTGCAAATTTCTGCTTGATCTTTGGCTGCTGGTAAGCGAAGATTTCGTTATTCGGATTGGTGGTATCCGGAATATAAGAATCAATTCCTTCATAATCTCCATCCCTCATTGTTTCAAAAGCACTCTTCACTGTAGAAGTATACCCTACTTCTTCCGTATTGGAAAGAGCAGATTCATCACTGATCATAAAATTAATAAATTCATGAGCAAGCTGTACCTCGCTGCAGTCCTTTGTGATGACCATTGCATCATACCATCTGTTAGTTCCCTGCTCCGGTGTGAAGTAGTCCAGATTCGGGTTCTCACTGATAATGTAAGATGCATCTCCTGAGTAAACAACTGCCAGTGCCTTGTTTCCGGAGATCATATTGTCGATCACATCATCACCTGCATAGATCGGGTCCATGGTGTCACGTTGATTGATCAGCCACTGATAAGCTTCCTCGATCTCAGACTCGTTTGTGGTATTCATGGAATATCCAAGTGCCTTTAATGCTATCATAAAGGAATCTCGCTCAGAATCATACATGTAAATATTTCCTTTATATTTCGGATTGCACAGAAGATTCCATCCATCCTTTAAATCTGCCTCATCTACTACTGTCTTGTCATAAAGGATTCCAACTGTTCCCCAGAAATACGGACAGGAATAACGGTTGCCCGGATCGTAGCTCTGGTTCATGACATCATCCATAAGATTCTTCTTATTTGGAATTTCTTTCCAGTCAAGAGCCTGCAGGTATTCCTCTTTGATCAGTCTCTCGATCATATAGTCAGACGGGATCAGCACATCATATGTCTCACCACTTGACAGCTTGGTATACATCATTTCATTTGACTCAAAAGTCTCGTATACAATCGTACAGTTATATTCCTTTTCAAAATCTTCGAGCAAAGAAAGATCCATGTACTCTCCTGCATTGTAAACTTTCAGCACATGTGAGGATTTTGCCACAAATCCCCATTTAATAAGACCTGCTGTAACTGCAATCACCAGAATTACAGATACAATTTTCACTGCTTTCTGATTCAGCTTCTTTGCTTTATTTCTAAACTTCGGAAGCAGATTTGCCAGAAGCAGCACTACAACAATGACTACGATCACAATCGTCGACAGGGCATTAATAGTAGGATTGATACGCTTTGTCATATTATATACAACAATAGAGATATTCTTTACACCATTTCCTGATACGAAATAGGAAATAACGAAATCATCAAATGACATGGTAAATGCAAGCAGCGCGCCTGCGAAAATACCCTCTTTGATCATCGGCACGATAACCTTTGTCAGAGCCTGAAAAGGTGTTGCCCCAAGGTCCATGGCAGCATTTGCCATATTCGGATCCAGAGCCCTTACCTTCGGATAAACACTGGTAATTACATACGGGGTGCAGAACGCAATATGTGCCAGCAGCATAGTCAGATATCCTTTTCGAAATCCCAGAGAAGAGAACAAGAGCATCAGACTGATGGCAGTTACGATCTCAGGATTCAGGATCGGGATATTATTAATATTCAAAAGCAGTTCCTTGATTACCTTCTTTGATTTGGATAAACCGATCGCTGTAATGGTTCCAAGTATTGTAGAAACAATGGTCGCAATGATCGCAATGGTAACAGATACATAAACTGCCTTAATTACTTCCCCGTTACCGAGAAGTTCCTGATACCAGCGCAGAGAAAAGCCTGTAAATCTGGTCAGTGACTTGGATGAATTAAAGGAAAAGATCATCGTCACCAAGATTGGCAGGTAAAAGAAAGCAAGGCAGAGTACTACATATAACATTGAGAAAAATTTATTATTACGTTTCATGCCGTCCTCCCTTATTCGTCTTTATCCATCTTCTTCATCAGGCTCATAAAGATCAGAATGATCACAGCCAGAATCAGAGAAATCGCGCTTCCGAAGTTCCAGTCACCAACAGAGATAAACTGAGACTCTATCAGGTTACCGATCAGCATGTACTGTCCGCCTCCGAGAAGTTTCGGGATAACGAATGTGGAAATAGACAGCAGGAATACCATCATGATTCCATTGAGCACGCCAGGAATAGACAGTTTCCAGATTACTTTTGTAAATGTCTGGAATTTGTTTGCTCCCAGGTCATAGGCAGCCTCAATAAAGGATTTATCCATCTTACTCAGTGAGGTATGGATCGGAATGATCATAAACGGCATAAAGTTACAGACCAGACCAACCACTACGGAAAAGTCCGTATACATCATTG
>CAJLTE010000092.1 GCA_905209435.1 uncultured Blautia sp.
CACAGAAGGCATGGAACTTATGTGAGAAATATAAACTTCCGAGAATGATCTTTGTTACAGATATGGATGTAGATGATGTCAGCTATCGTAAAGTAGTAGAGCAGCTTACAGAACTCTATGGCAAAAAAATTGCACCACTTCATTTCCCAATCCGTGAAGACGGTAAATTCGTAGGATATGTAAATGTTGTAAAACAGGCCGGACGTAAATACATAGATAAAGGTAAGAAAGAGGAATGTGCAATTCCTGAATACCTGGATGAATATCTGGAGAAATATCATGATATCCTGATGGAATCTGTAGCAGAAACCAGCGAGGAATTCATGGATCGTTACTTTGAGGGAGATACTTTCTCAGTAACAGAGGTTTCCGCGGCACTTGCAATGAACGTACAGGAAGCATCAATCGTGCCTGTATGCATGGGTTCCCCGATCAATCTTCGCGGTGTATCTAACTTATTGGATGATATCTGCGGATATTTTCCAAGCCCGGACAAACGTGCATGCAACGGAATCGCACAGAAGACAAATGAGATCTTCGAAGCAAACTATGATTTCACAAAAGCGAAATCCGCATATGTATGGAAAACAATCGCAGATCCGTTCCTCGGAAAATATTCTCTTATTAAAGTATGCTCCGGTGTTATCAAATCCGATGATACTTTAGTAAACGTAGAGAAGGGCGATGAAGAACGTCTGAATAAATTATATGTACTGGAAGGTTCCAAACCGATCGAGGTTCCTGAACTTCATGCAGGTGATATCGGTGCCATTGCCAAATTAAACAGCGTACAGACAGGAGACAGCCTTGCAACAAAAGCAAATCCGATTCTTTATGCGAAATCAGTTATTTCCACACCTTATACCTGTAAGAGATTCAAAGCAGTGAAGAAAGGTGATGAAGATAAGATTTCCCAGGCACTGGCTAAGATGATGAGTGAAGATAAGACACTTCGCGTAGTAAATGACAGTGCAAACCGTCAGAGCCTTATTTATGGCATCGGCGACCAGCATCTGGATATCGTTGTTAATAAATTAAAAGAACGCTATAAAGTAGATGTAGAACTGAGCAAACCGAAAGTTCCGTTCCGTGAGACAATCCGTAAGAACTCAGATGTTGAAGGTAAACATAAGAAACAGTCCGGCGGACATGGACAGTATGGACACGTTAAGATGCGTTTTGAGCCATCCGGTGATCTGGAGACACCTTATGTATTTGAACAGGTTGTAGTCGGCGGTGCAGTTCCGAAGAACTACTTCCCGGCTGTTGAGAAAGGTCTGCAGGAATGCGTATTAAAAGGACCTCTGGCTGCATATCCGGTAGTTGGTGTGAAAGCTACTCTGTATGATGGATCCTATCATCCGGTAGACTCCTCAGAAATGGCATTCAAGATGGCAACAATACTTGCATTCAAGAAAGGCTTTATGGATGCGTCACCTGTACTTTTAGAGCCAATCGTATCCATGAAAGTAACAGTTCCGGACAAATACACCGGTGACGTTATGGGTGATCTGAATAAACGCCGTGGTCGTGTTCTTGGTATGAATCCTGATCATCAGGGCAATACTATCATTGAAGCAGATGTACCGCAGCTTGAGATTTATGGATATTCCACAGATCTGCGCTCTATGACAGGCGGAAGCGGAGAATTTTCCTATGAATTCGCACGCTATGAGCAGGCTCCGAACGATATTCAGGCAAAAGAAATCGAGGCAAGAGCAAGCAAGGTAGATAAAGCCGAAGAATAAATATGATTACTGATCAGGCAGTAATTTGTGTCAGCGCTATGAATTAAGATGTAATATATAAGAAGTAAAAGGGACAGGACATTTTGCAGAAATGTGAGATGTCCTGTTTCTTTGTGTTAAAATCTAAAAAAAGAGCCATTTTTACCGCAAAAACCGCCAATACTGCGAAACGTTACATTGACAAACCGCCATCATTGAATTAAAATGAGTTGTTAGATACAACAAAATGTTGGAGGAAGCATAGAGATGAAATACTTGTTTAAAAAGATCGAGCCTAAGTGGCAGGCGAAATGGGAAGAAAGCAAAGTCTTCGAAGCCAAAGATAACAGTGACAAACCTAAATTCTATGGCTTAGTAGAGTTTCCATATCCAAGCGGTGCAGGTATGCACGTTGGACATATCAAAGCATATTCCAGTCTGGAGGTTATTTCCAGAAAACGTCGTATGGAAGGCTATAATGTACTTTTCCCGATCGGATTTGATGCATTTGGTCTCCCGACAGAGAACTACGCAGTAAAGACCGGAACACATCCACGTATCATCACAGATGAGAACATCAAGAGATTCTCAAACCAGTTAAAGAAAGTTGGATTTTCCTTTGACTGGAACCGTGTGATCGATACAACAGATGAAGATTACTACAAATGGACACAGTGGATTTTCCTGAAAATGTTCGAAAAAGGTCTTGTATTCAGAGACAGAACACTGGTTAATTACTGCCCGCACTGTAAAGTAGTCCTTTCCAATGAAGACAGCCAGGGCGGTAAATGTGATATCTGCCACAGCGATGTTGTTCAGAAATCCAAAGATGTATGGTATTTAAGGATCACCCAGTATGCAGATAAGCTTCTGGAAGGTCTGAAAGATGTAGATTATCCGGATAATGTAAAACAGCAGCAGATCCACTGGATCGGCAAATCAAAAGGTGCTTTCGTTAACTTCGATGTTGACGGAATCGATGAGAAACTTGAAATCTATACAACCAGACCGGATACTCTGTTTGGTGTAACATTCATGGTAATCGCACCGGAACATCCGATCATTGACAAATATGCAGATAAAATCACAAACATGGATGAGATCACTGCATATCGTAATGAGTGTGCAAAGAAAACAGAGTTTGAGAGAACTCAGCTTGTAAAAGATAAAACAGGTGTCAGAATCCAGGGACTTGAGGGTATCAACCCGGTTAACGGCAAGAAGATCCCGATCTACATTGCAGACTATGTAATGATGGGATATGGTACAGGCGCTATCATGGCAGTACCTGCTCATGATCAGCGTGACTATGACTTCGCTAAGAAATTCGGCATCGACATCATCGAAGTTATCAAAGGTGGAGATATTTCCAAAGAAGCTTACACAGGCGATGGCGAGATGGTAAACTCTGAATTCCTGAACGGATATACAAAGAAGAAAGATTCTATTGAGCGTATGCTGGAAGAACTGGAGAAAAAAGGTATCGGTAAAGCCGGTGTTCAGTACAAGATGAAAGACTGGGCATTCAACCGTCAGAGATACTGGGGCGAGCCAATCCCGCTTATCCACTGCCCGAACTGTGGTGTTGTAGCAGTTCCGGAGAATGAACTTCCACTGCGACTCCCGGATGTAAAAGATTTCGAACCAGGTGAAGACGGACAGTCTCCACTTGCAAAGATTGACTCTTTCGTAAACTGCACATGCCCGAAATGCGGTGCTGCAGCGAAACGTGAGACAGATACCATGCCTCAGTGGGCAGGATCTTCCTGGTATTTCTTAAGATACACAGATCCGCACAATGCAAATGCACTGGCTGATATGGACAAACTGAAATACTGGATGCCTGTTGACTGGTACAATGGTGGTATGGAGCATGTTACCAGACATATGATCTACTCCAGATTCTGGCATCATTTCCTGTATGACCTTGGTGTTGTAAACACACCGGAACCGTACGCAAAACGTTCTATCCAGGGACTGATCCTCGGACCGGACGGAGAGAAGATGAGTAAATCCAAAGGAAACGTGGTTGATCCGTTGGATATTGTAGAAGAATACGGTGCAGATACACTTCGTACTTATGTATTGTTCATGGGTGATTATGGTGCAGCGACTCCATGGAGCGACAGCTCTGTAAAAGGCTGCAAGAAGTTCCTTGACCGTGTTGCAGGTCTGACAGATATCCTTTCTGAAGAATCTGTATCTGATGAACTGGAGATGAAACTCCATCGTACCATCAAGAAAGTTTCTTCTGATATCGAGAACCTGAAGTTCAACACAGCAATCGCCAGCCTGATGGCACTTCTTAATGAGATTACTGCAGAGGGACATTTAAGCAAAGATGATCTTACAATCTTCATCAAACTTCTTAGTCCGTTTGCGCCACATATCTGTGAAGAGATCTGGGAATTCATCGGAGGTGAAGGCTTGCTGGCAGTTTCCGAATGGCCGAAATATGATGAAGGCAAGACTATTGCAAAGACGGTTGAGATTGGTGTACAGGTAAACGGTAAAGTAAGAGGAACTATTGTAATTCCTAATGGCTGTGAGAAAGAAAAAGCATTCGAGATCGCTAAGGCTGATGAGAGAGTTGCATCATTCCTGGAAGGTAAGAATCTTATTAAAGAAATTTACGTACCGAACAAGATTGTAAACTTTGTAGCAAAATAAGAAATAATAGAATGAAAAAGCAGAAATTACTATCAATACAGTAATGATATGCATCAAAGAAAGGGCGCAGTAAAGAAACAAAATGGTTTCTGACTGCGCCCTTTTTAGAAAATAATTATCCGTTTGACTGCGGAGTATATTTTTAGATAAGGAATATACATTAATAAAAACTGGAATGTTCTTCCGGCAGTTGTCTGCTGATATGATTAAATGTCAAAGTAAATACGACACCTTTTACAATGGAAGATATTGTAAGTGCCCACCACACACCATTTAATCCCATTCCTGCATGTGTCAGGATCAGTGCCAGTGGAATTCGTGCACCTGTCAGAACTACACTGATCGTGCTGGATAATCTGGTACGGCCAAGGCCGGATAATGCCCCGACAGTCATCAGTTCAATGGACATGAAAACCTCGCTGAATCCGATGATCACCAGATAGTTGACTGCAGTGTCCAGAGCTTCTTTTTCGTGGAAGAATAGTTCTGCAATCGGCCGTGGAAACAGAACGAAAGCAGCAGTGACTAATAATCCACATACAGCAAGAACTCGAAATGACAGACTGTAACCTTTACGGATACGGCTTTTTTTTCGTGCTCCGTAATTTTGAGCGATAAAGGCGTTCAGCGCTGAGGCAAAACCGTCCGCTGTATTCCAGGAAACGGATTCAATCTGTCCGCCAACACGCTGAGTGGCAATAGCGGCAGCACCATAATCGGAAACCATACGTGTCAGGACCATAGAGATGAAACAGTAAATACTGCCCTGCACAGCTGTTGGAACTCCGATTTTGAAAACGCGTTTATAATAATCTTTTGAAAAAAATGACAGAAGACTCAAATGCTGTAAAACATCCGGTTCCAGTCTGGAATAGTGAATGCGAAGTACCATTACTATAAAAACGAGAATCTGAGAACTTACTGTTGCAATAGCAGCTCCGGAAATTTCCAGTCGTGGAAAAGGTCCGACACCAAGAATCAGCAGTGGATCCAGAATCATATTTCCTGCAAGCCCGATAAAATTGGCAAGCAGGGGAGTGCGGGAATCACCCTGGGCGGTAGACAACCCGGTCAGAGTAAGATTCAGATAAGAAAAAAGAATCAGCCCGCAAGTGATCAGAGTATAGGATTTGGCTGCAGCGTAAGTTTCTGTATCAGTCAGGTTAAAGAAACCAAGTAATGGATGGATAAATATAATACAGACAGCTGCAAATAAAATACCCAGCAGTGCAGTGATCTGCAGAGAACAGGCTGCGTAAGAACGAGCCTGTTCATAATCTTTACGGCCGCAGGCCTGAGCGACATTTACCTGTCCGCCCATTCTTGGCAGGGATGCAAGCCCCTGAGAAAGCCAGACGTACATACCGCCCACTCCCACACCGGCAACGGCTTTTGAACCAAGCAGTCCGATCCATGCCATATCCATGATACTGTATGCAGTTCCAAGCATGGAAGAAACCATGATAGGCAAAGCAAGCTCTGCCAGATTTTTCAGGATCGGACCGGAGGTCAGATCTACAGTTTTTGAATTAGTCATTTGTAATAACCCATAGCCCCATTCTTTATAATACTTTTGTGGTCCATTTGCTGCAGTCCCATACCTGGGAAACTACATCGCGGTAAAACTCAGGTTCATGGCAGATCAGGAGAATGCTTCCCTTATATTCAATTAACGCCTGTTTCAGAGCTTCTTTTGCGTCTACATCCAGATGGTTGGTCGGCTCGTCCAGAAGCAGAATATTAGTTTCTTTATTAACCAGTTTGCAGAGACGTACTTTTGCCTGTTCACCACCGCTTAATACACGTACCTGACTTTCGATATGCTTGGTAGTAAGTCCACATTTTGCAAGAGCAGAACGAACTTCATATTGAGTATATGACGGAAATTCTGCCCAGATTTCATCAATACAGGTAGTTTTGTTGTCGCCCTTTACTTCCTGCTCGAAATATCCGATCTGAAGATTCTCGCCTAATTCGCAGGAACCCTTTAACGACGGAATCAGTCCCAGAATACTCTTTAATAAAGTGGTTTTACCGATACCATTGGCACCGACAAGCGCGATTTTGTTACCTCTTTCCATGGAGAGAGTAACAGGTTTGGACAAGGGCTCATTATAACCAATGACAAGATCTTTAGTTTCAAAAATATATTTACCCGGAGTACGGCCGTACTTGAAATGAAATTCTGGCTTTGGTTTCTCGGCAGCAAGCTCGATCACATCCATTTTATCTAGTTTTTTCTGTCTGGACATTGCCATATTTCTGGTAGAAACTCTGGCTTTATTTCGCGCCACAAAATCTTTCAGTTCACTGATTTCCTGCTGCTGACGTCTGTACGCAGCTTCGAGCTGAGCTTTCTTTACTTCATATACTTCCTGAAAATGATCATAATCACCCACATAGCGATTTAATTCCTGATTTTCCATATGATAAACCAGATTGATCACAGAATTCAGGAATGGGATATCGTGGGAAATGAGAATAAACGCATTTTCGTAATCCAGAAGATAACGTTTCAGCCATTCAATATGTTCCTCATCCAGATAATTGGTCGGCTCATCCAGAAGCAGAATATCCGGTTTCTCCAGAAGCAGCTTGCCAAGTAATACTTTTGTTCTCTGTCCGCCACTCAGATCTGTAACATCACGATCAAGACCGATATCCAAAAGCCCCAGAGCACGGGCAACTTCCTCTACCTTTGCGTCGATGACATAGAAGTCATGCATGGTAAGGGTATCCTGAATGGTTCCAAGTTCTTCCATCAGAACGTCCATTTCTTCAGGAGAAGCAGTGCCAAGAGAATCGCAGATTTCATTCATTCTTTCTTCCATTTCAAAGAGATAAGAAAAAGCGGATTTCAGTACATCACGGATAGACATACCCTGAGAAAGAACAGAATGCTGATCAAGATATCCTACACGGACGTTTTTGGCCCATTCGATTTTTCCTTCATCTGGCATCAGTTTTCCGGTTACAATATTAAAGAAAGTAGATTTGCCTTCTCCGTTGGCACCAACCAGACCGATGTGTTCACCTTTCAGAAGACGGAAAGACACATCATTAAAAATCGCCCGGTCTCCAAAACCGTGTGTAAGATGTTCAACATTTAAAATGCTCATAAAAAGAAATTCTCCTTTGATTTATCGTATTTGTTTATAAAATCAAGTGGACAAAAATGTCCGGTGTATTGCTGCTCATAATTTAACCAAATCAAACAAGTAGCAAAGCGGATTGCGAATATCCGCTTGAATATGCAATCTGTTATATATCAGAGCTTTTGAGTGATATAAAAATGTCTTTTCATTGTTATTGATAATTGAAGTATATAATTCATTTTATTAAACTTCAGTTACGCCTTTTAATGAGGGTTCAGCCATAAGAGAGTAATTAGTATAATAAACTACAAATCCAGGTTTAGCTCCTGCGGGCTTTTTTACCTGCTTTTTCTGAATATAATCAATTTCTACCTTTGGAGCAGTACGTCCTTTGGAATAATAAGCAGCAAGCTGTCCGGCAATTTCAAAAATATGATCCGGCAATTCCCCATCCTTAGATTTTACAACAACATGAGAACCGGCCATTTTCTTGGCATGGAACCACCAGTCATTTCCAGTTGCAAATTTAAAGGTGAGCTCATCATTCTGGAAGTTATTTTTTCCTACATAAATATCATAACCATCTTCAGTTACATAATGGAATGGTTTGGATTTGTTCTGCATCTTCTGACCTTTCTTGCGGTCATAATGCTTCTTAATATAACCAAATTCCATTAGCTCTTCTTTAATCTGAGCCAGATCACTTTCTGCCAGAGCAATATCCAAAGCATTGGAAACTGACTCCAGATGTTCGATTTCACTACGTGTATCCGCAATCTGCTCGGTTAAAGCTTCCTCTGTACGCTTCAGTTTTCCGTATTTGTCGAAATACTTCTTGGAATTCTCCGCCGGAGTTTTGGTAGGATCAAGTGGAATCGTGATTTCCTCATTGGTATAATAATTCAGAGCCTTAAATGACTTACATCCATCTTCCAGCCCATATCCATAAGTATTGATCAGCTCTCCGTAAACCTTATATTTATCCTTCTTTGCAGTATCCTTCATCTGTTTCTCCTGCAAAGTAAGTTTCTTACGGTTACGTTCCAGTGCAGTCTGCACGATCCTTCTCAGATCTGAAGACTTCTGATGAATACGCGTCAATGTATTCTTGGTTGCATAATAAGTCTCAAGCATCTCCGAAACACTGTCAAATGCCACAGAATGATACTCTGCCCCATACTGCTGAAAAGGAAATACCCCATATTCCACGGGCTCTTCTCCGCGATAAACAATATTCGGCGTAAAATCTCCCTCAACGACCTGGTCCATCAGTCTGCGGAATGTATGATACAGATGTATCCTTGCCGTCTCGTCCAGAGATTGTGCTGCATCACTTCCGTCAATTGAAGCCCGGAAGCAAACCTCCTCTGCAACAACAGGACTGATTCCGGTAAGTGAAGAATAGACCGCTCTGGAAATATTACAAGGTTTACTGCAAACCGTATGAATGAACTCTTTTTCATTTACAGTCAGCGGATCCAGCTTATCCTGTGTTTTAGGAATAAAATATTCTCTCCCCGGAAGCACCTCCCGGACTGAACTCATATGTGAAGAAACATGCTTGATACTATCCAGGATCATATTCTGGTCATCACAGAAAATAATATTACTGTGCTTACCCATCAGCTCCATAATGAGCACCTTCTTGCAAGGATCCCCCAGCTCATTCAGGTGTTCCAGTTCAAACATCACCACGCGCTCCAGTCCGGGCTGCTTAATATCAGAAATCCTTGCACTGCCAATATGCTTACGCAGCAGCATACAGAAATTTGGAGCAGTCATAGGACTCGGCTTATTCTTAGAAGTAAAATAAATCAGCGGAAGAGAAGCACTCGCCGAAAGCAGTAATCTGCACTGCCCATTCGCCCCTTTCCCTGTGATCAAAAGCTCATCCGCTTCCGGCTGTGCGATTTTATTAAATCGTCCGCCATCTAAATTCATGTGCAGCTCCTTCACCATAGCTGCAATCGTAATACCATCAAAAGCCATATAAAAACACTCCTTTAACATAAAAATGGTATATAAAATTGTTTTTCTACGTCAGAAAGGCGAAGCTCTTTCTGACAAACAAATTAATCCCCTATTGAAAAAGTTTTCGTTCTGAACACAATACTTCCCACTGTCGATATCCAGCAGAAGAAAATAAATGGTTATGGGCGCATTTGCAGGGGGCGTAGTAACTCTTAGGTTTCGGGAATTTGCGTTATGAAAAAAACAGCAATTGTCTGAGCGAAGCGGGTTTTGCTGTTTCTTTCATGTTTTTAGCAAATTTCCGAAGCCTTAGAGTTGACTAGACCCCGAAACCGCGCCCATAACCATTTATTTTCTTCTGCGTCCTATCCAGAAAAGTATACCACACAATTCCTCTCGCCATCAACGAAAAAATGTTTGACTACAATTCTATAATGAACTATAATAAATCTGTATGTAAACTAAACTAGGTTCACATACAGCGACACTAATAAGACAGACAAAGAGAGAAAAACTATGATAAAAAGCATGACTGGTTTCGGCCGGGCAGAAGTCGTGACCAATGAAAGAAAAATAACCATCGAATTAAAATCTGTCAACCACAGGTATCTGGACCTCAGCATAAAAATGCCCAGAAAACTAAACTTCCTGGAAGGCGCCGTCAGAAATCTGATGAAAACCTACATCCAGCGAGGCAAAGTTGATGTATATATCACATACGAAGACTACACTATGAACAACGGCGCTCTCAAATACAACAAAGAGCTCGCATCCGAATACATCACCTGTCTGAAACAGATGCAGCAGGATTTTGGCCTTGATTATGACATCAAAGTCAGCACCCTTTCACGCTATCCGGAAGTACTTGTCATGGAAGAACAGTCTGTTGACGAGGAAGCACTCTGGGGGTTCATCGAGCCGCCGCTGCGTGAAGCATGTGAGAAATTCGTTCATACAAGAATCCTGGAAGGCAGAAACCTTGAGAAAGACCTTATCGAGAAACTGGATGGCCTTGAAGAGAAGGTATCACATGTAGAGGCCCGCTCTCCGGAGGTAGTAAACGCCTACAGAACCAAACTGGAAGCAAAAGTATCCGAATTGCTTGAGGATACCCAGATTGACGACAACAGAATTGCAGCAGAAGTTATCCTGTTTTCTGATAAAATCTGCAATGATGAAGAAACAGTACGTCTCCACAGTCATATTAAGAACATGAAGAAAATGCTCACAACAGAGAAGAATGGCATTGGACGCAAGCTCGATTTTATGGCACAGGAGATGAACAGAGAGGCAAATACTATCCTGTCGAAATCCAGTGATTTGGAGATTTCCAATATTGCTATAGATCTCAAGACAGAAATCGAAAAGATCAGAGAACAGATCCAGAATGTAGAATAGAGGATATAAACCTTGGCAAAGCTTATAAATATTGGTTTTGGAAATGTAGTCAATTCACAGAAAATCGTGGCAGTGGTGAGTCCTGATGCAGCACCGGTTAAACGAATGGTGCAGAGTATCAAGGGAACCCGGTCACTGATTGATGCAACTCAGGGAAGAAAGACAAAGGCAGTAATCGTCACAAGCGATGATTATCTGGTGCTCAGTGCACTCCAGCCTGAGACTATTGCCCGGAGATTTGCAGAAATATATGATAATGAGGATAGGGGAGAGATCCATGAATAAGGGAATTTTAGTAGTGGTTTCAGGATTTTCCGGTGCGGGAAAAGGTACAGTAATGAAACGCCTTATGGAGAAATATGATGACTATGCATTATCCGTTTCCGCAACTACCAGAAAACCTCGTCCCGGAGAAGTAGACGGCAGAGAATATTTCTTCCGTACACGGGATGAATTCGAGAGACTGATCGCGGAAGATGCTCTGCTTGAGTATGCCCAGTACGTGGAAAATTATTACGGAACTCCGCGTTCTTACGTAGAGGAACAGCTTCAGGCCGGCAGAAATGTAATCCTGGAGATTGAGATTCAGGGTGCAATGAAGATCAAAGAAAAAATACCGGAGGCACTTCTGGTATTTGTGACGCCGCCAACAGTGCAAGAACTGGAACGCCGTCTTACAGGCAGAGGAACAGAGACTGCACAGGTGATCGCAGACAGACTTGCAAGAGCCGGTGAAGAGGCAGAAGGTATGG
>CAJLTE010000093.1 GCA_905209435.1 uncultured Blautia sp.
GTCAGAATCCTGAGAAGGCTGCAAGACTGTTTGCTAAGAATGAGGCTGAGGCTAAAGCTAGATTTGAATATCTGCAGAAGCTGATCGCTCTTCATAGTGCAGAATAATCTTTCCACTTTTTGAACGATTGATAAATAATTATATAAAATAAATAGATAGAGCTATTTATGGTGTCCAGACGATATATGGGCCGCGGTACTTTGGTGCCGCGGCTTTTTTTATCTTAGTAAGGGACGTCTGGAAATAGAAAAAGATCTGGGGCTCAGCCTCGGAACCATTGTATTTCTAAGCATTTGGAAAGCCGCTAAAATCATTCAGAAATAGCTCAAACTCGCTTCCGCTCAGACAGTGAGCGATTTCTGAATAACGCGTCTTCCCAAATACTAAGAACTACAATGAACCCTCAAATTCGCCCCAGATCTTTTTACATTTCCAGACTGATGTTGACTTAGTGATAAAGAATATGAAGGTTTTTAATATATATATTTCGTTATAGATAGATGTAAACATGAAAATAAAACTAAATCAGTTACCGAGAATGGAATGAATGGTAACTTAAATCAGTGGATGTGGGTCAGGGAAATGGAGCGGTGAAAAGAAATTAATTTGACAATGATAATATATTTCACTATAATCATTGAGAACTTGAAAGTGAATTTATAAAATGGTTTAGAAACCGGAAGGGATATTATGAGAAGATTTGTTACAAGAGAAAGCAAAAAGGATTTCTACATATTATATACACTTGTATTTGGTATCATATCTTTTTTTATCTATTATCAGTTCGCAGGTAATGGGAAGTCTCTGGTGTGGAGTCATGACGGGATTCCGCAGCATTTAAATTCTCTGGCGTATTATGGACGTTATCTGCGAAAGGCACTGTATACGATTTTTGTTGAACATAAATTATCATTGCCTATGTGGGATATGAATATTGGTTATGGATCGGATATCCTTACGACATTGCATTATTATGTGATTGGTGATCCTTTGACTTTACTGTCTGTGTTTGTACCGGCGGATAAAACAGAGATTTTGTATGAAGTGCTGATCTTTCTGAGAATTTATCTTGCAGGAATTTCGTTTAGTATTTTTTGTTTTTATCATAAGAATCCAAAACAGGCAACTTTCATGGGAACTTTGATTTATATTTTTGCGGGATGGACGATCTATGCTGCAATGAAACATCCGTATTTTTCTAATCCTATGATCTACCTGCCGTTGGTTCTGATGGGAATTGATAAGATTTATAAGAAAGAGAAGCCATGGCTGTTTATCTGGGCAGTTGCAATATCTGCCATGTCGAATTTCTATTTCTTTTATATGATCTGTATTTTCATGTTTATTTATGCGGCATTTCGCTATTTTGGTATTTTCAGTAAGCGGAGCGTAAAAGATGTATTCATCTGGCTGCTGAAATTTATCGGTTATTATGCGGTGGCATTGATGATAGCGGCAGCAATTTTTTTGCCGGTAATTATGACACTTTTTGGAACAGATAGATTTCAGGCAGAGAACTATGTGCCGCTGTTATATGATAAGATCTATTATGAAAAATATCTGGGAAATCTGATTGGCGAAAATATGATTCAGTGGGGGGTTGCCGGATACTCTGCGGTTGCCATGGCAGGCGTGTTTGTGCTTTTTTCTAAGAAAAAGAAATATCTGGATCTTAAATGGGGATTTGCGCTGCTGAATCTGTTTTTGCTGGTTCCTTTTGCCGGACATGTGCTGAATGGATTCTCTTATGTGTCAAACCGCTGGATATGGGCGTATGGGATGATGATCGCTTATATTTTTGTGAAAGCTTATCCGGAGCTCTTTACGCTGACAGTAAAGGAAAAGAAAAAGATATTTATCATGGTTGTGGTTTATTGTGCGCTGGCATTATTTGCAAAAGCGGCAAGGACACAGAGAAATATGGCGGGAGTGCTGGTGCTGGTACTTGCTGTATTTACTGTGACCTCTTTTGGTAATATTTTTCTTCAGGGAAAGTATATGTGTGGTTTGCTCAGTGCATTGCTTGTGGTAAGTATTCTGCTGAATGTTTCCTATCAATATTCTTATGAAAAGGATTATCTGTCAGAGTTTGCAACAGCAGAGGAAGCGGTAGATAAACTGGAATCAAATACGGACAAAGCAGTGCTGGAAACGGGAGATGAGGGAGTTTACCGTTATGATCAGTATGGGGCACTTCCTTATGATAATACTTCTATGTATATGGGAACTAACAGTACAGCATATTATTTCAGCCTTGCAAATAGCAGCATTAGTGATTTCTTTAGTGAGATGTACCTGAACACACCCTGGGAGCAGCATTATGAGAATCTGGATGGCAGAACCATTCTGGACAGACTGGCTTCTGTAAAATATTTTGTGATCAATGGCGATAATTACCGTTACCTTTCTTATGGATACAATAAAGAAAAAGGTTCTGCAGGAAGCGGAAATGGAGAAAGCAGGGCATATGAGAATGAGAATGCACTGCCATTGGGATATACCTATGACAGTTATATTCCGGAAACAAAATATAAAGAGATGGATGTTGTAAAGAAACAGCAGGCTCTGATGGATGGTGTAGTACTTGAAAACAGTACGCTTCCCACAGCATCTACCTATTTTGATGATGAAAATATCCAGTATCGTATGGAGACTGGGGATGGATGTACACTTTCGGATGGGAAAATTAAAGTAACAAAAGAGGGAGCTCAGCTCAAACTTGTTTTTCATGGGCTGACTGATAGTGAGAATTATCTGATTGCAGATAATCTGGATTATGATAGTCTTTCTCCACGGGAACTGGTAAGTAAGAGCAAATGGGAAAAGATGTCTGATTATGACAGAAACAAAGTTTTAGATGAAGACAGTCAGTGGCGTTACTGGAAGGAGTCGAAAGAAGCAGCAATGTCTGTTGAGGTAAACGATATTACAAAGACTATGAAGATATTCACTGACAAATATAACGCATACAGCGGACGACACGATTTTCTTTGCAATATGGGATATTCCAGAACAGGGCTTCGCACTATGACCATTACCTTTGCAAATACCGGTGTTTATACTTATGACAAATTGAGAGTTGTCAGTCAGCCGGTCAAGGGAATTGAAGAAAAAACTGAAAAACTTGGCCAGGAAACCCTTGAGAATGTAGCAATGGGAACTAATGAGATTACAGGAAATATTACAGTGTCAAAGAAGAAGGCGCTTGTGCTGTCTCTTCCATACAGCCAGGGATTTACTGCATATGTGGATGGAAAAGAGACGAAACTGCAGAAAGCAAATACCATGTTTATGGCACTGGAACTGGAGCCGGGTGAGCATGAAATCCGCCTGACATACTGTACTCCATACCTGAAACCCGGAATGATACTCAGTGTTGCCGGACTGGTCATATACATGATCATGGTATTAGTTAGGAGAAGAACCAGAACTGCATAATTGCTGTGCATGGTGAAATGTGATGGCGGGAATCGTGAACAGTAACACTGCACAAAAATAGAGAGCATTTGTAGGAATTTAATTACAGCAGTACAATGGACATTTCTGTAAATTTGTGTATAATTAAACAGGAAATATGCAGTTATTTGGTTATGAGCAGGCAGCGAATGCGAATTGTGAATATTTTTTGACTGCACCTGAGGCAATA
The DNA here is from genome assembly GCA_905209435.1 of uncultured Blautia sp. Next base: position 3,647 of record CAJLTE010000093.1, read on the forward strand.
AGAAGATGAAAAATGCTGTCAGGATTGTGACAGCTGGAGATGAGGAATGACATCATGAGTAAATTATCAGTGGTACTTCCGGCGTATAACGAAGAGCTTATGGTAGGAAAAACCTGCCGCGTACTTGCACAGGTTCTGACGGAAGCGCAGATTCCTTATGAACTGGTGGTGGTGAACGATGGTTCCAGCGACCGGACATGGGAAGAGATTCAGAAAGCAGGAGAAAAGGATGCGAATGTAACCGGCGTTCTTTTTTCCAGAAATTTTGGAAAAGAAGCAGCAATCTTTGCCGGACTTGCGCAGGCCGGCGGCGATGTAGTGGCTGTGATGGATTGCGATTTGCAGCATCCTCCGCAGACGCTTATCGAAATGTACAGATTATGGCAGGAAGGTTATGAAGTGATTGAAGGTGTGAAATCTGACAGAGGGAAAGAGGGATTTCTGCATAAAGAGTGTGCCGGATTTTTTTATGACATCATGTCTAAAGCTACGAAAGTGAATATGAAAGACGCATCGGATTTCAAAATGTTAGACCGAAAAGCGGTAGATAGTATCCTGTCTATGCCTGAAAGAAATATGTTTTTCCGTGCGACTTCTTCATGGGTGGGATATAAGACTACCAGCGTGGAATTCGAGGTTCAGGAAAGAGAAGCGGGTGTTTCTAAATGGTCTCCGTGGGCACTGGTGAAATATGCTTTTACTAATATCGTGGCATTTACTACATTTCCTTTGCAGTTTGTTACTATTACAGGGGTAATGTGTTTTGTATGTTCATTAATTCTAATGATTTATTCTTTGGTGCAGTATTTTGCTGGTTCTGCAGTGGAAGGATATACAACACTTTTGATGGTCCTGCTGTTGGTGGGAAGCGCCATGATGATTAGTCTGGGGATTATAGGATATTATATCTCTAAAATCTATGAAGAAGTAAAACGCAGACCAAGATATATTATTTCCAAGGTTATCAGAAATGGTGACAAACAGGAAAGATAGAATAAGACAGAGGAAGAAAAAGAATTATTATGAAACAATGGATCAGAAAAATGTATGAGAGTTCCGTGATTCGTTACATTTTCTTCGGCGGATGTACAACGATGGTTAATCTGGTCAGCTTTTTCATACTGAGAAAGCTGAATGTGGAGCTGAACATTGCCAATATTATTTCTATTATAGTGGCAATTCTGTTTGCTTATATAGTAAATTCGAAGTATGTATTTCAGGATAAATGTGAGACACTGAGAGATCATATCCAGCCTTTCTGTAAATTTATCAGTGCCAGGCTGGTTACGATGGTGATCGAGGTCGGAGGAGTATGGCTGCTGGTATCTGTAATGGGAATGAACGACATGATCGGGAAATTTCTGACACAGTTTATTGTGTTGATCTTAAATTACATATTCAGTAAATTTTTTGTATTTACAACGGGTAAAGCAAAATAAAAAACTTTTCAGGAAAAGAAAATGAACAGAGTAAATAATAAATAAACAGATGAAAAGAGAGGTAGAACTCATGACACTGGAAGAAATTATTGCAAATATTGGACCGCTGGATCAGAGTGCAATGAACATTGCACAGAAAAGATGGGATAGTATTGCGAAACCCTTGCATTCTCTTGGAAAGCTGGAGACACTGCTGATTCAGATCGCAGGGATCACAAAAGATGCAGATATCGATCTTTCTAAAAGGGGACTGATCGCTATGTGTGCAGATAACGGCGTGGTAGAAGAGGGTGTGACACAGACTGGGCAGGAGGTGACAGCTATCGTAGCTGAGAATTTCCTGAAGTATGATACATCTGTCGGTGTGATGTGTAAGCAGAGTCATACTGAGATTTTTCCAGTGGATATGGGGATGGTGACGGATACAAAAGTCCGCACAGATCATAAGGTTGGTTATGGTACACAGAATATGACAAAAGGACCTGCAATGACCAGAGATCAGGCTGTAAAGGGAATTGAAGGCGGAATTGCAATGGTAAAGGAACTGAAGGATAAAGGATATAAGATTCTTGCAACCGGAGAAATGGGAATCGGAAATACTACTACCAGCAGTGCAGTGGCTTCTGTGCTGTTAAATCAGCCGGTAGAAGAGATGACTGGACGTGGGGCAGGACTGACAAGTGAGGGACTGATTCGCAAGATCCGGGCGATTAAGAAAGCAATTGAACTGAACCGGCCGGATCCGTCAGATGCTGTTGATGTTCTGGCGAAGGTTGGTGGCCTGGATATTGCGGGAATGGCTGGTGTATTTCTGGGCGGTGCTGTTTATCGTATTCCGGTTGTGATGGATGGTTTTATTTCCTGTGTTTCTGCACTGATCGCAATGCAGATCTGTCCGGCGGCAGGGGACTACATTATTGCATCCCATGTATCCAAGGAACCGGCTGCACATTTGATCCTGGAGCATATGAATAAAGAGGCAATTCTTCATGCAGATATGTGCCTGGGTGAGGGAACCGGAGCTGTTGCATTGTTTCCGATTCTTGATCTTGCAGCAGCAGTTTACAGTTCTATGAGTACCTTTGATGATATTCATGTGGAACAGTATGAGGAATTGAAATAAGGAATGAAATCATGTTAATACTTGTGACGGGAGGAAGCGGAAGCGGAAAATCTGCTTTTGCGGAAGATAAGGTGCTTTCTTTTGGAACAGCACAGAGAATCTATATAGCCACTATGCATCCCTTTGACAATGAGAGTTACAAAAGAATTGATAGGCACCGGGAGATGCGGGCTGGAAAAGGTTTTGAGACTATAGAGTGCTATACAGGGCTTAAGGATGTGGTTTTGCCGGAGGGATGTGTAGTACTGCTGGAATGCATGTCAAATCTGGTGGCAAATGAAATGTTTGAAGAGCAGGGGGCTCATGAAGAGACTGTTCAGACAATTATGGCAGGAATTGAAAATCTGCTTCGTCAGGCCGCTCATGTAGTGATCGTGACTAATGAAATTTTTTCAGATGCGCCAGCGTTTGAAAGAGAGATGAATACCTATCTGAAATATCTGGGAAGGATAAACCAGGAGATCGCGAAAAAGGCCGATGAAGTGACTGAGGTTGTGTATGGGATTCCCGTGTATCATAAAGCAGATAAGAATAATGATTAATAATATGAAAAAGAGGAAGCATAAATGAAATTTCTGTGGAATAATTTTAAGGTGGCATTTGCTATGTTTTCCAAGATTCCGATGCCCCGTGCAGACTGGACAAAGGAAAATATGAAATATATGTTTTGTTTCTTTCCGTTTATAGGAACTGTGATCGGAGCATTAACAATGTTGGCGGCATATGCTGGACTTTATTTTGGTTATCAGCCCGGATTTGTGACAGCAGTACTGGTGCTTATGCCAGTATTTGTCACAGGTGGGATTCATGTGGATGGTCTGTTGGATACATCGGATGCACTCAGTTCCTGGCAGGAGAGATCCAGAAGACTGGAAATTCTGAAGGACTCTCATGCGGGAGCGTTTGCGGTGATCACTGCAGCTGTATATTTTGTCACATGGTATGGGGCATATGACCAGCTATACACATCTGAGAATATAAAAGCAATCGGAATCATGAGCTTAGGATTTATGGTTTCCAGATGCCTTTCCGGAATTGGTGTGATTACATTTCCGAAAGCAAAAGCGGACGGCACGGTAGCAGAATTTTCCAGAAATTCTTCAGACGTAATTTCCAGAAATGTACTGATTGTGTATCTGGTCTTTCTGGCTGCTGCTATGGTCTGGGTGCAACCTGTATGGGGAATTGCAGCTTTTGCAGGGGCATTGGTGATTTTTGTGTATTATCATCATATTGCCATGAAATACTTCGGAGGAACGACCGGAGATATTTCCGGATTCTTTTTGTGTATCTGTGAAGTGGGAATGGCAGTGATCCTTGCGGTGGTTTCTAATCTGTATATAAGGTAAGAGGAATAAAAAATGGAAATGATAATCGGCGGTGCATATCAGGGAAAAACTGATTATGCAAAAGAAAAATATCCGGAACTGGGCTGGATCGACGGTGCGTATGCAGCAGAAGATGATTTGATGATTGCGCAGGGAGTATATAATTTTCATGAATATATCCGCGAAGAATTAAAGAGATGCGGGGATGTATCAGAACTTGCTGAGAGGCTTATCAGTCAGAATCCGAAACTTGTGATCGTTTCCCAGGAAGTAGGATACGGAGTTGTACCTGTGGATGCTTTTGACAGAAAGTACAGAGAGGCCGTAGGACGTGTATGCACAAAGCTGGCAGCATATAGTCAGAAGGTAACACGGGTAGTATGCGGGATTGGAACGGTGATCAAAGATGCTTAGGTTATGGCTCATAAGACATGGAAAAACAGAGGGAAACAAGCTTGCACGTTATATTGGGACAACAGATGAACCATTGTGTCAGGAGGGGATTGACTTTCTGAATAAGATGGACTATCCTAAAATACATGATATTTATGTCAGTCCGCTGAAGCGATGTGTGCAAACTGCAGAGATCCTTTTTTCGGGAGAACCGGTACATATTATCGATGAACTGGCTGAATGTGATTTCGGTGAGTTTGAGAATAAGAATTACAAAGAACTGAATGGAAATCCGAAATATCAGGAGTGGATTGACAGTAACGGTACACTTCCTTTTCCGGGAGGAGAGAGCAGAGAAGCATTTAAGCTTAGAAACCTGAGGGGATTTGACAAGGCAGTGGCCGGATGTATTCGTAATCATGCAGCAGAGGCTGCACTAGTGGTTCATGGCGGTACGATTATGAATATTATGGAAGAATATGCGGATATTCAGAAACCATTTTATGAGTGGCATGTTAAGAATGGCGGCGGCTATGAAGTGGAACTGGATGAACGGATGTGGCAGAACGGGAGAAAGCAGTTGAGTGTAAAAACGTCCATTATGGAAGGATAAAACCAGAGCTGCAGTAAAAAATATTATAAAGACAGAATAAGTTTAACCAAATAAAAAAGAGAGAACGAAGAGGTTCCGCATGAGGCGTGAATGCTTTGTTCTCTTTTTTTAGTTGTGTTTTTCAAAAAAGTAAGTAGCTATTTTATGAACAGTTTATAAGAAATTTTTGGATGAAATATCTGAATAAATGATGAAAATTCTCTGTAAAACCAAAAAAACTTTGCTGAAGTAATGTTACAAAACCTAAAAAAAATTGGAAAAACCAAAAAGATTTTGTTATTTCGCTTGCATTATACAGAGAAATATGATACAGTATTTATATAAAATTCCTAAACAATAGGTGAAAAGCAATAGTGAATTGGTAATTTTTAACAAGCAAAAGGAGGAACTATATGCTGGTAATTGGTAATGGAAGAATGATCACACGGGACGCATCCAACCCATTCATGGAGAATGGTGCTGTAGCAATGGATGGTAACACCATAGTAATGGTGGGGGTAACTGAAGAGGTAAAGAAAGTTTATCCGGATGCTGAATTTGTTGATGCGAAGGGTGGGGTTATCATGCCGGCATTTATTAATGCCCATGAGCATATCTACAGCTCCTTCGCAAGAGGATTAAGCATTAACGGATATAATCCAAAAGGATTTCTGGATATCCTTGACGGATTATGGTGGACAGTTGACCGTCATCTGACACTGGAACAGACAAAGCTTTCCGCATATGCAACATACATTGATTCTATTAAGAATGGTGTAACCACAGTATTTGACCATCATGCAAGTTTTGGACATATTACAGGTTCCCTTAATGCTATCGAAGAAGCAGCAAAGGACTTGGGAGTACGTACATGTCTCTGCTATGAGATTTCTGACCGTGACGGAATGGAGAAATCAAAAGAATCTGTAATGGAGAATGTGAACTTTATCAAACATGCACTTGCAGATGACAGCGATATGATCGCCGGAATGATGGGTATGCATGCATCCTTTACAATCTCTGATGAGACAATGGCCCTCTGCAATGAACTGAAGCCGGAAGGCGTTGGATATCACATCCATGTAGCAGAAGGCATCTATGATCTTCATCAGTGCCTGAAAGAGCATGGCAAACGTATTGTTGACCGTCTTCATGACTGGAATATCCTTGGACCGAAGACTTTGCTCGGTCACTGTATCTATGTAAATGAACATGAGATGGATCTGATCAAAGATACAGATACCATGGTCGTACATAATCCGGAATCTAATATGGGTAATGCATGCGGATGTCCTCCAACCATGAGAATGGTACAGAAGGGTATTCTTACAGGGCTTGGTACAGACGGATATACGCATGACATGATGGAATCCTGGAAAGTTGCAAATGTTCTTCATAAACATAGTCTCTGCGATCCGAATGCAGCATGGGGCGAGGTTCCACAGATGCTCTTCGAAGGAAATGCGAAGATTGCAAACAGATACTTCAAGAAACAGCTTGGTGTCCTGAAAGAAGGCGCAGCAGCAGATGTGATCGTGATCGACTATGATCCGCTGACACCAATGAACGAGAACAACATTAACGGACATCTGATGTTCGGCGTAAACGGAAGCATGGTTCAGACTACTGTATGTAACGGTAAAGTTCTTATGAAAGACCGTGAAGTTCTTGTATGTGATGAAGCGAAAGTTATGGCAGACTGCCGTCAGGCTGCAAAGGAACTTGCAGATGACATTAACGGCTAAGCTGTAAGAAGATAAGGCGAGTAGAAGAAGAAAAAAGTGTAAATGCAGGCCAGGTGGAAAAATGTTTTGCGTTATTAAGGAGTACTTTTAGTAAAGTATACTGCTGAGAAAACGGGAAAATAACGTTTTTCTTTCCTGGCTGAAATAAACGTAAATAAAAAAACGGATGGAGAAAAACCATCTCGTATAAAAATAATGGAGGATCGGATTATGAGTGAAGTCATGACCTGTATGCCCTTTGAACAGTTAATGAACTGGGTATTAGAAGAAAAGAAAACAAAAGGAACCGTATTCGGACAGCACAGAGCTTATGTGGCAGAAGCTGACAAGAAGCTGAATATTTTTGAAAGAAATTTAGAGACACCGATCGGACCTGCAGCAGGACCGCACACACAGTTAACACAGAATATCGTAGCTTCCTATTATGCAGGAGCACGTTTCTTTGAACTGAAAACCGTTCAGAAGATGGATGGTGCAGAGCTTGCAGCCTGTATTAACAGACCGTGTATCCTTGCAGAGGACGAAGGATACAATTGCGAATGGTCTACAGAACTTTATGTTCCTCAGGCTATGGGTGAGTATATCAAAGCATGGTTTATTCTTCATGTAATTGCAAAGGAATTTGGTCTTGGTGCACAGGACGGATTCCAGTTTAACATTTCTGTAGGATATGATCTTGAGGGAATCAAGACTCCGAAAATCGACAGCTTTATCAATAATATGATGGAAGCAAAAGATACAGAAATCTTCAAAGAATGTAAACAGTGGCTGTTAGACAACATTGACAGATTTGAGAAAGTTACAAAAGAAGACATCGAAGCAATTCCGTCAAATATCTGTAATTCTGCAACTATCTCTACTCTTCATGGATGTCCTCCAAATGAGATTGAGAGCATTGCAAATCATTTGTTCAAAGAGAAACATCTGAATACATTTATCAAATGTAATCCAACTCTTCTTGGATATGAATTTGCAAGAAAGACAATGGATGACATGGGATATGATTACATGATGTTCGGTGATTTCCATTTCAAAGATGATTTACAGTATGAAGACGCGATTCCGATGTTTAAGAGATTGCAGGCACTTGCAGATGAACTGAATCTTGCATTTGGTGTGAAGATCACTAATACATTCCCTGTAGATGTTACAAGAAATGAACTTCCAAGTGAAGAAATGTATATGTCCGGAAAATCTCTTTTCCCATTATCCATTTCTCTTGCAGCAAAACTTTCCAGAGAATTTGACGGAAAACTTCGTATCGCTTATTCAGGCGGTGCTGATTACTATAATATCGACCGTATCGTTG
>CAJLTE010000094.1 GCA_905209435.1 uncultured Blautia sp.
TTTATCATAGAAGAACCTTCTAAACATTATTTTACAGAAAAAGTTTCATACTCTCTGGATGGCCTTGATTTTTGCTGTTTTAAGCTGTTATTTCTTTATACCTAATATTTTTTCTGAGGGAGTGATTGATAGAGTTATTTTTAGATATTTAATAATTGCATTTGCTTTTTTGGCTACATTGTCGTTCACTTCATATTTTTACATATATAGTAAAAAGAAAACATCAAAACGATTCACTAGCATTGTAATAGTCTTGTATAAACTTTTTTTGACGATATGTGTCGTTATTTGTATTCCTATAATAATTTTTTTGAAAATAACCGAAATAATATTAAGTTACAGAGCTAAAAAGTTAGATAATTTGGAAAACTGGCTTATTATTTTAGTTATTGATTTGTTTGTTATTATGGCTTTGTGTTATATTGATATTTTGAGTGTGCAAAGAGTAACGGAATCTATAATTTATTTTGTAAAAAATCAATACAACTATAATATTATTAAATATCCGTTGGAATTATTTTTGATATTATGCCTATTTAAATTAGAGATGGATGTTACTAATATGATCATACTAAAAGTTATGAATCATTTTGGGATTTCTAAAATAAAAAGGAAAGTAGGCGAAAGACAGAAAAACAAGACCTATGACTATTTGATTAAAGATGATATTTCCAAGTATATAGATGAAAAGAATAATGATATAAAGCAATATGAAGAAAAACAAAAGGATAGTTTAAGATATGATTTGGAATATCAAAAGAAAACCATTTGGAAATTTCAATTGGTATGTTTAATTATATTATTTTTTATTGCAACATTTATTCCAGATTGGTTATTCATGGGGCATCAGGGAGATGCAATTAATGTTATAACTATTTTTACATTAATTATGTTGTATATTGATAAGAGAAAAGAGTGGAGATATTAATACAGGAGATAGCAGACTTATTATTGAAATTGAAACGTAAAGTTTATAAAATTTTTTTGATGAAAAACGATTTAATTATGATATAATTTGAAATATAGATTCGCCAATGGTGTGCTTGGGAAATCGGAAATTTCTACACAAAGCATAAAGAAGAAAAATATTACACAAGTTTTTATGATAAAACAGAACCTCGAAACGATATCTTAGATACATTTAGGCCAATGAGAGAAGTAGTTCTAGGAGAGATACGATGAAAATATTATTTCGTACAATGAGATATAACTGGCGTTACATATTTTCTAAAAGTAACAAAATCGCAGTAGCCCTATTTTCTGTTTGGGGGTTTGTTACATTAGTTACACCTACAGATATTATGTTAAATTGTATTGATAATATAGTTCTGCGAATAATTGTAGCCGCGCTTATTTTGATGGTAATCTATTTTGCTATAGTAATAGGGGTCACGATTTATACGAAGCAAAGAAAACAAGTGAAAATTTTTGATCTTCACTCAAATCATTCGTTGTTTGTGGAATATGGGGATTTATTTAATAGCGGAGATCCAAATGAAGAGAAGAACATTGCTTTTGCTGGGAATCGATGTTTCGACACGATTGTGGATGATGATTTAATAGGGTCAAAAAAAATTCACGGTATGGCACTTAAACGAATATATGAGCAAGGCAATAGGGATTCAGATACAGTCTCGAATGAGATACAAAACAATTTGTCATTGCATGGATATAAGTATACAGATCTCAAACAAAAAGAAAAACGAAGTGGAAACTTGCGTCGATATGATGTCGGATCGGTTGCTGAAATAAATGGTCTCAACAATGAACAGTATTTTATCTTGGGGCTAACATATTTTGACAATGAATTAAGAGCCCATGTCGAAAAGATAGACTATATAAAAGCTATAGCTTCTTTAGTAAAGTATATTTCAGAACGCTCTCAAGGGTTTTCTACATATATGCCTGTAATTGGGACGGGAGGGGCTGATGCAGGCAGTGTAAATGACTTAGTTGTCTATATTGTTAAAACAATTGAGCTTTTTAAGGATGAAATAGATTGCGATATACATATTGTTGTAAGTGATAAAGAAGAAAAATTAGGTTTGATGAACCTGAAAATGTTATAGGGAGGAACCACACGTGAACAGAACAGGTACATATGTTGCCTTTGACGGGCAGGGATCGACAGATCCTACAGAAAGCGATATTCATTATTTTAACTTGCTGAAGGCATGGAATAAATCTGGAAGTATAGATTTTAGGTTTACTAATTCACATGAAAAAACTTATCAGGTACGTGATAGCTCATCAAAAGCAACGCTTTTTAACAGATTAGAAACTAGATTATCAGCGAGTAAGAATTTTCTTCTGATTATATCGGATAAGACAAATTATGACAGAGGAATTCTTAATTGGGAAATTGAAAAGGCCGTTGATTATTATGAGTTGCCAATCATAATAGCATATCCAGGGTATTCTAAGATTGGCGCACCTTCAGAATTGAATAGCATGTGGACAAAATCTTTGGCGGAACGAATAAAAAATGAAAGGGCACATTGTATACATATACCGTTAAAAAAAGAACCGATATTTGACGCGATTAATCAGTTTTCTGTTGTTAATTCAAAGTATCCTAAGGGAGGCGCTTTGGGGTGTTACTCAGAGGAAGCGTATAAAAGCTGGGGTATTGTTTAGCAACGTGAAAACGAGCTTCGGCTTATATGCTATTCTGGGTACAATTTGGGTACAGCAGCTTTGTAACCACATTAATAAGATACAAAACCGTATCAAAATGATGCGGTTTTGAAACACAATAACAATAAAGTAACATGAAAAATGAAAGATTCAGCATTCTGGTATAAACACGTGATAGAGACAAATGGAGTCGAATTATAAAAAGAAGAGACCGGATATGAAGATCCATCTTTTTGCGATCTGATGTGGAAAATCTGGAGAAGAATCATTGGGTCCGGCAGAAGTATTGAAGCTTCATGAGGTTTCAGTAAAAGAATTCCAGACGCTTGTGGCAACAGGGGAAGTGAAGCATGTTGCAGGCCTTGCAGCGTGGGCACGCTGGATGAGCAGAGAAGATGAAAAAATAATGGAATATCATGGACTGGTATCTTATAACCCGGACAAATATCAGGAAGATCATGTATCCTGGTGGGACTGTGTCGACGTGATCTCTTCCAGCGGATATTATCCGATTGATCAATGGGAGCAGGAACTGGATCGTATCGAAAAAACCGTCTTAAAATATAGGAAACCATTTTTCTTTGCCGAAGCGGGATGTATGTCACGAAAAGGCTCCGGGATGATTCCGAATAACTGGGAATTGCAGGGAGAACTTCGCCTGGAAGAACAGTGTGAATGGTATCGTGCAATGTTTGAGGCCTGTAAGAAACGACCATGGCTTCGTGGCTTTGCTTTATGGGAATGGGCACCAAAGCTGCCTTCTGCGTCCGAGGCATGGAAGGACGACAGTTATGAAATATGTGAGAAACCGGTGCAGGTGATAATAAAGAGATTCTATGAGCATGAGGCAGGAACCTCATTAATGTAATATTTGTAAAGGAAAAAGAACAGTCTGTTTGGATGGAATGAATTTCTGTCATGACAGACTGTTTTTCTATTCCATTATCAATAGTTGATTTGCGGAAAACATCGAAATATATGTGTCGTGAGGAGCAGTTTATGCCGAGACCAGTAAAATGCAGAAAAGTTTGCCATTTTCCCAATGTTTTAGAATTCTTTCCGGCAGATGATACTGAGAAAAAAACACCTATTGTTCTGACTGTAGATGAGTACGAGACAATCCGTCTTTTGGACAAGAAAGGTTATAGTCAGGAGCAGTGCGCAGCATCTATGCAAGTCGCAAGAACAACCGTTCAACGGATTTACGAGATTGCCAGGAAGAAAATAGCAGATGCTCTCATTGATGGATATCCACTCAGAATCGAGGGTGGGGATTTCAGAATCTGTGACGGCCAGAGCAGTAACTGCAACCTTGGAGGGTGTTACAAGCAGGAAATTTACCAAAAATATGCAGCGGAAAAAGGAGAAGGTATCATGAGAATAGCAGTAACGTATGAAAATGGACAGATTTTTCAGCACTTTGGACACACAGAGACATTTAAGATTTACGATGTAGAGGAAGGAAAAGTAGTACATTCAGAAGTAGTAGATACGAATGGAAGCGGACATGGCGCATTGGCAGGAGTTCTTAATGCATTGAACGCAGATGTTTTGATCTGTGGCGGAATCGGAGGCGGCGCACAGACAGCGTTAGCGGCAGCCGGCATTAAGCTTTTCGGAGGAGTTTCCGGAGATGCGGATGAAGCAGTAGAAGCGTTTATCAATGAAACACTCGATTATAATCCGGATGTGAAGTGTTCTCATCATGAGCACAGCCACGGGGAAGGACATACATGTGGCGACCATGGATGTGGAAGCCATAGCTGTCATTAAGAAAAATAGCAAAAAATAATAATACAAAAGAATGTGTCAAGGTAATGGAGAAAGGCAACTGTTGACTTTTGCCTTTTAGCGTGTTAAAATCGAGAATGTAGAAAACAAAGACGTTTTGCAGTCATTATTGCAAAGCGTCTTTTTATTTTATCAGCAGTGATAAAGAGTGTGCGGTAAACAGATAATACAGAAAAGGAAGAATGCTTTATGAAAGAATTGTTATTTTTGTTTGTATTGTTTGTTTCTAATGTTATTCAGGCTATCACAGGGTTTGCCGGTACGGTATTGGCGATGCCGCCCTCCGTTTATTTGCTTGGGCTGGATCATGCAAAGGTGGTCCTGAATGTTATGGCCTGGCTGTCCGGACTGATGATCGCAGTGACTGGATATCGACATATAAACTGGAAAGAATTGCTTAAGATGTCTGCGGTCATGTTGGTTGGAATGTTTGCAGGGATACAGATCTGCCGGATCGTGAAATCTGAAAATATTCTTCTGACAATATATGGAATCATAATCGTCGTAGTTGCATTAAAGAATCTGTGCATCCATACAGAGAAAAAACTTCCGGATCTCATTTTGTGGATAGTTCTGATCCTGGCAGGGATAATTCATGGTATGTTTGTATCAGGAGGGGCGTTACTTGTGATCTATGCAACACAGGTACTGAAAGAAAAAGAAGAATTTCGTGCGACAGTGGCCCCTGTATGGGTGGTGCTGAATTTTTTTCTGATGGTTACCCAGTTCAGGAGCGGCCTGGTTGGAACGGCAGATATTCGACTGATCTGTATCAGTATCCTGCCATTACTTATAGCTACATGGTTAGGTAAAAAGCTGGTATGTAAAGTATCTCAGAAGGTATTTCTGAATCTGACTTATATACTGCTTCTGATATCTGGAGTATCTTTGATCGTTTGATGCAGTTGATCACAGGAAGCTGCGGTGGAGAAAGGTGTATAAATATGGCAGTAACATTGCGTGAGATCATAAAACAGGTACAGCATCTGGAGATGAAGTTGGTAGCAGGTGAGACAGGACTGGATCATGAAGTGTCATGGACGCATATGGTAGACAGCGACACGATTTCTGCATTTCTGCAGGGACAGGAACTTACCTTTACAACAGGGTTGGGACTGAATGAAAATCTGACTCTTCTTCGTCTGGTAAAGGAAGTATGGCGAAACAAAGCCAGTGGGATCGTGATTAATACAGGGCCTTATATCAGTGAGATCGGACAGGATGTTATTGATTTTGCAAATGAAAAGGGATTCCCGGTATTTGAAGTACCGTGGAAGGTTCGAATGGCTGAAATCATGCGGATCATATGTTTTGCAATAACAAAAGAGCAGCAGAACGCAATTGAGGTTGCGACGGCACTGAACAATGCCTTTTTATGTCCGTCCCAGGAAGAATTGTATGTTTCGGCACTGATGAGAAAAGGGTATTTTACAGACAGTGCATATACGGTTGTGAATGTGTGTGTTCTGGAAGACAATGATCGTGTAACAGGAACAAGGCTAGAGCAGATTTTATCTAAACTGAGCAGTCATATCCGCTGTAATTATAATGGGATTTTGTGTTGTGCCCAGGATAAGCAGATTCTTCTGGTTTTGTGTGATTATTCTGATGAAGCATGCAGAAAAACTACAGAGAGGATTTTTCAGATACTATGCAGGATGGTATGTCAGAAGGAACAGATTTTTGTAAGTGTAAGTAAGCAGATTTCCGGGATCAGGCAGATTTATAAGAGCTATCAGTTTGCGGAAAAAATGTCTGATCTATTATGTGTCTGTCAGGTTCCGGGCGAGCAAAGCACAGATGGCGGAAAGATTATTTTTTACAAAGATCTTGGGATTTACAGGGTACTGCTCACACTTACAGATAAGGAAGCAATAAAAGAATATCTGGCAGATACAGTAGCTCCATTGTATGAATATGATGAGATGAACCACTCAGATCTGGTCAGAGTACTTCAGTGCTACCTGGCTAACGACTGCAGTGTCAAAAGTGCGTCACAGGAATTGATCGTACATCGAAATACAATTAATTATAAGCTTGGAAAGGCCGCTGAGATACTTGGAAAAAATCTTTCTGATTTTGATGTGCGTTTTCAGCTGAGGCTGGGTTTCCTGTTATATCAGATGAATGAAATGTAAAAGGAAAATGCGGCAGCAGAATAATAACGATTGTGCTGCAGCACAAAAATAATTGGATAGATGTCTATTGCAGACAGCCAGTGTCGAGAGTAATATATGACTCAGATAAGACAAAGGCGTCTGGTTCACAAATGAATGTGGGCCGGGCGCTTTTCTTATTCTACAACAAATAATAAGTTTGTTTACCGCAAAAATGAACAATATTTAAAACTGAATTACAGATAAAGAGGAGGAAGTTATTATGAGTTTAACAGGAAAAGAAGTAGCACAGATGCACAAAGATTATGTGATGCAGTCATGGGCAAGATCAGGAGCAGATACTTTACCGGTAGAAAGAGCCGAGGGAATTTATTTTTACGATTATGATGGAAAAAAATATGCAGATATGGCTTCACTTCTGGTGTGTTCCAACCTCGGACATGAGCTTCCGGAGATCGTTGAAGCGATCAAGGAACAGGCTGATAAGATGTGCTTCATGGCACCGGCATATGCATCCGAGCCTAAGAGCATGCTGGCAAAAATGCTTGTAGAAGCAGCAGGAGCAGATACATACAAGAGAGTTTTCTTCACAAATGGTGGAGCAGAATCCAATGAGAATGCTATAAAAATGGCACGTATGGTAACCGGAAGAACCAAGATCTTTTCCTGCTACAGAAGCTATCATGGAGCTACACTTGGAGCATCCAATGCTTCCGGTGACTGGAGAAGATATGCAGCAGAGATCGGTGGTGCAAATGGGTTCGTACACTTTATGAACCCTCAGATGTATCGTGACGGATATACAAAAGGAGTTGATGATGCAGAGGTAACGAAAAAATATCTGGATGCGCTGGATCTGCAGCTCAGATATGAAGGCCCCGGAAATGTGGCAGCGATCCTGATGGAGTCTATAGTAGGTGCAAACGGTGTCATTCTTCCTCCAGACGGATATATGGAAGGTGTTCGTGCACTTTGTGACAAATATGGAATCCTTCTGATCTGTGATGAGGTTATGGCAGGATTTTACCGTACAGGAAAAATGTTTGCATTTATGAATTTCGACATGAAACCTGATATCATTACATTTGCAAAAGGTGTTACCTGTGGTTATGTACAGCTGGGCGGATGTATTGTAAGTAAAAAGGTTGCGGAGTATTTTGAGGAAAATGTTCTTCAGTGCGGACTTACTTACAGTGGACATACACTTGCATGTGCGGCTGGTGTAGCAGCAATGAAATATTATAAAGAACACGACATCGAGGGCCATGTAGCCGAGATGCACGAGATCGTTGCTCCGTTTATGGATGAGATGGTAAAGAAGCATAAATGTATTGGTGAAGCAAGATGTATCGGTTTGTTCGGTGCACTTGAAGTAGTCAAGAATAAAGAAACCAGAGAACCGATGCAGGAATACGGCGTACCCGGACCGGTAATGCCGTGGATATTTGCAGAATTAAAAAAACGTGGCTTTGCAACCTTCGGACGTGAGAACTTTATTGAAATCTGTCCGCCACTGATCATCACGAAAGAGGAGCTGGAAGAGTATCTCCCGATCCTTGATGAAGTGCTTACAATGGTCGATGAAAAATTTTGTGACTGATAAAGCAGGAGGTAGCCTATGAACTGGGATTATCTACAGCCGGTAAAAATTCATTTCGGCAAAGGCAGAGTAAAAGAAATCAAAGAAATAGCCAGAGAGCTTGGCTGCGAAAGAGGCCTTCTGGTGGCAGGACCGTTTTTCTTTAAAAGCGGTCTTGCCGAAAAGGTCATAAAAGAGTCAGAAGGAATGATCGTTGCTTCTTTTGGAGATGTTTCTCCAAACCCGGACGTTGCAGAGGTAGATGCCTGTGCGGAAGTGATCCGGCAGAAAAATATCGGATTTGTGGTAGCACTGGGTGGAGGCAGTCCCATGGATTGTGCCAAAGCAGCTGCCAGTGTAGCTCTGACTTCGGATTCCATCCGTAAGTATCATGGAACCGGAGTAGCAATGCCGGAGAAACATCTTCCACTGATCGCAGTTCCTACGACTGCAGGAACAGGAAGTGAAGTGACCTGTGTATCAGTTCTTTCGGATCATGCAAATGGAAAAAAAGCGCCGATCGTATCAGAGGGATTTTATCCGGCAGCAGCTATCATTGATCCGGAACTTACTTATACAATGCCACCGCAGGTTACGGCAGGAACAGGAATTGATGTTCTTTCCCATGCGATCGAAGGCTATTGGAGCAAAGGTCATCAGCCGATCTGTGATGTACTTGCGATGCATGCAGCAGAACTGGTATTTAAATATGTTTACAGAGCATACAGGAAGCCCGATGATGAGGAAGCAAGGGAGAAAATGTGCGAAGCATCTTTGATCGCAGGATTGGCGTTTACTTTACCGAAAACCACTTCGTCCCATGCGTGTTCATTTCCATTGACCAATATTTATCACATCCCGCATGGCGAGGCGTGTGGCCTGACCCTGGATTATTTTATAAGAATCAATGCAAAAGGCGAAGGTGGTGAACGTGTAGAGGAATTTGCCAGAAGGATTGGATTCAAAGATGCAGAAGAGATGGCGGATGCAGTTCTTGAATTAAAGAAAAAAATGGGATTGCGGTGTGATCTGAAGGATCTGGAGCTTGATGATGATCAGATTGCGGAGCTGGTTCGCATCAGCAGACACCCGAACCTTTATAACAATCCGGTAGAGATCACAGACGAGATGCTGGATGAGATGTATCGATATCTGGCCGGAAAGTGAAAGATTTTGATTGAATATTGAAAAAAATAATGATAATATAAAGAGAGACGATGGAGTCCGGATACTTTGGTATCTGGGCTCTTTTTGTATTTATGGATGGGAGTTGAAGGATTATGAAACTGATCACAGCAATCGTAAGACCAGAGAAAGTGATGGACGTCATCAAAGCACTGGAGCAGGAAGGATATTTTGCTTTTTCAAAATGGGCAATTTCAGGAAGAGGTAAGGAAAAAGGAATTCAGGTAGGGGATGTCCTTTATCAGGAAATGGCAAAAAATATGCTGTATATTACTGTTGGGGACAAAGAAAAAGATGAGGTTGTAGATATTATCATTAACAGTGCAAAGAGTGGGCAGTATGGACATTATGGTGATGGAAAAATTTTTGTTTCCGATATCAGTGAGGCATATACGATCAGTGAAGAAACCAGAGAAGATGATGATGAATGATATGATTGATGAAGCAGGAGGATATATATGGGTGAAAGAAATAAAAGAACAAAATTAAAAAAATCCATGGGACCTGGTTCGATCTGGGCAGTTGCAGTCGGTTCCATCATTGGATGGGGATGTTTTATACAGGGTGGTCTCTGGACAGAACGTGCAGGTGGACCGCTCCCGCTGTTTCTGGGATTTCTGGCAGGCGGTCTTTTAATGATCGTGGTAGGCTACAGCTATTCTTATATGATCGCAAAATTCCCGGTAGCGGGTGGTGAATTTGCCTATGCATATAAAGGCTTTGGAAGAACTGCTTCGTACATATGCGGATGGATGCTGTCGCTTGGATATCTGTCTATTGTAGCTTTGAATGCAACGGCACTTCCGGTATTGGCATCCTATATTTTTCCTGGAGTCTTTAACAGAGGTTACCTGTATACAATTGCAGGATATGATGTATATATGGGTGAAGTCGGATTATCCCTGTTCTTTATCGTACTTTTCGGGATCATGAATTACAAAGGTGCGAAATCTGTAGGAAATCTTCAGCTTGCGATGGTCCTTATCATGTGTGCAGCGGTTGTTGTATCAGTCATTGGTGTGATCGCAACAGGACATTTTGATGCTTCAAACTTGCAACCGGCATACGGAGCCGAAGGCAAGTCTCTTGGAAGCGGTTTTGTATCTATCCTGGCATTGGCTCCGTTCCTTTACGTAGGATTTGACTGTATTCCACAGGCGGCAGAAGAATATGATTTTCCACCACAGAAGTGCAAAATGCTGATCATTTCAGCATTGATCGTAGGTGCTTTGATCTATGGTGCAATGGCACTGGTGACAGATTGTGTTGTTCCCTGGCAGCAGGTTCTGACTATGACAGATGCGAATGGAACTCTTGTAAAATGGCATACAGGTGCAGTTCTTGATCTTGCAATGGGAAAAGTTGGTGTGTGCTTTGTGGCACTGGCAGTGTGCATGGGGATTTTTACCGGTATGAATGGATTTTTTATGACATCCAGCCGTCTTTTATTTGGTATGGCAAGAGCAAAAATGCTTCCGTCAGCTTTTGAAAAGGTTCATCCGGAGCATAAAACTCCGTCCATATGTGTTGGGTTTACCATGATCATCTGCTGTATCTGCCCATTTTTCGGCAGAGAAGTGATCGGCTGGGTTGTAGATATGTGTTCCGTAGGTACTGCGTTCGGATATTTCTTTACCTGTGCAGGTGCTTATATTCTTCTGAAAAAATATGGCGATGATACAGATACAAATAAAATCCATCCGGCAGTAGCAATGGGCGGCTGTGTGATCTCTGTTGTAATATTGCTACTCCTGATCGTGCCCGGTTCTCCAGCATTCATGGCTCCACAGTCCTTTGCAGCACTGATCGTGTGGGTGTTGATGGGAGTTACCTTCTATTTTGTTTCAAAGAAAAATTTTGCGAAAGTCGCTAAGAGGGAAATGGATTATTTGATTCTTGGAAATGTACAGGTAGTTCGAGGACTGAGAAAAGGAAAAGATCAGGGAAGAGTTGTACAGGGAAATATTGTGGCTGATCAGAGTAATAAATCTTAAAAGGTAATAAAACGGCTGCAGGCCTATAATACTTTCAGGGTAACAGAAAAACTTCCATTCAAAAAATGGGAGTTTTTCTGTTACCGGAGTATCATATTTGCAAGGTGTGATTTATAAAGTATCTTGACAGAGGTACCGATCCTGTTATACTATTAAAACTGATAAAGGGGAGTAACCTACGTTTGGAAATCTGCGTTTGCAGTGTCGTCAGTA
>CAJLTE010000095.1 GCA_905209435.1 uncultured Blautia sp.
AGTCAATCAATAATTCGCCTAATGCGGTTACGTCAAAGGCTTTGTTTCCCATTTTTTGTATCCTCCTTGTAGTAACAGAAAGAATTACTGTGTTTGGAGAGATCAGTAATTATCTATACGAACTGCTGTAGATTACGCTCATGGCAGTAATAGATTCCCTTCTGTATATTGATAACATAAATTTAGCGCAGGAATGGGAATTTGTCAAACAATTTCCTTTATTTTTTTGTGCAAAAATGCTAAAATAAAGTAAGCTTATTCTGTCATTGTTTACGGGAGTTATCTTACATAAGAATAAATAATGCTGCTGTGAACAGAAGACAGAAATTTGACTTCGACAACAGGGGAGGTAACATGGTTATGGACGAAAAATTATACGGCTACATGAACTGGCCCAGAATAGAGGCAATTGTATACGGAGAAGAGGCATCTCCCAGAGATGTGATGGGGCCAAGGATTACTCCGGACGGTGTTCTGATCCAGGGATTTTTTCCGGACGCAGAAGAGGTAAGTGTTATCAGCGGAAAGAAGACCTACGTCTGTGAAAAAGAAGATGAAGCAGGATATTTCGCAGCATTACTGCCTGTACGCAAAGTGCCGGAATACAAATTCCGTGTAAAAACAGGCGAAACCGTGATAGAAAGTTATGATCCGTATGCGTTTGCATGTCAGATCACGGAGGAAGAAGAAAAAGCTTTCTGCGCAGGCGTTTATTATGAAGCGTATAAGAAGCTGGGCGCGCATCCGATGGAAATCAACGGAATAAAAGGTACACTGTTTGCTGTCTGGGCTCCGAATGCCATCAGCGTAAACATTGCAGGAGATTTCAACGGATGGATCGGCCGTGCGACGATCATGCACCGTATGCCGATGTCGGGTATCTTCGAACTGTTTGTTCCTGGAATAGAAGCAGGGACTCACTATAAATATGAAATCAAAGTAAAAGGCGGCGAGGTCCTGTTAAAAGCAGATCCATATGGAAACGGTGCGGAACATGATCCGGAAGGAGCATCTGTGGTAACTGATATAAGTGGCTTTAAATGGAATGATGCGGACTGGATGAAAGAACGTTCCAGATTTGATGACAGAAAGCAGCCGGTTTCTGTATATGAGACTTCTCTGGAAGAATGGAAATCAGCAGAGGAACTGGTGGAATTTCTGGCAGAGGAAGATTTCACTCATGTGGAGCTTCATCCTGTGATGGAATATCTGGATGATATTACCGGCGGATATTCTACGTATGCATATTATGCACCAACTTCCAGATTTGGAAGTGCGGCAGATTTTCAGAAACTGGTGGATGAACTGCATCAGGTAGGAATCGGAGTGATCCTTGACTGGACACCTGCACAGTTCCCGCGTTATGCATCAGGACTGGAGAGATTTGACGGAACACCTCTTTATGAGAAACAGAATCCGGCAGAAGCGATCCATCCGTTCTGGGGTACGCTGCTCTATAATTATGCAAGTCCGATGGTAAAAGATTTCCTGATCTCCAATGCATGTTTCTGGGCAGAAGTTTATCATGCAGACGGTCTGCGAATGGATGATGTAGATGCCATGTTATATCTGGACTACGGCAGAAATCAGGGCGAATGGACGCCGAATATTTATGGATCCAATGAGAATCTGGATGCTCTGGAATTCCTGAAACATCTGAATTCCGTGATCAAGCAGAGAAATCCTGGTCTGCTTCTGATCGCGCAGGAAGACGGACTCTGGCCGGAACTGACTGACAGCGTAGTCAATGATCATCTTGGATTTGATTATAAATGGAGTGGCGGCTGGACGAAAGACCTGTTGGAATATCTGGGTAAAGATCCGATTGAGAGAAAGAATTACCATGACCAGCTGACTGTATCCATGCTTTATGCATACTGTGAACATTACATTCTGACTCTTGGCAGCAGGGATGTGGGTACACTGAAAGAATTTGCAGACAGACTGCCTGGAACCCAGGAGCAGAAGGATGCACAGATCAGAGAGGCATATGCGTATATGATGCTTCATCCAGGATGTAAGATGATGGCACCTGACAAAGATATGCCGAAAGACCTGGAAATGTTTGTCAAAGATCTCAATAATATGTATCTTGCTCATCCTGCGCTCTATCAGATGGATGATGAATATGATGGATTTGAATGGATTCAGTTAATGAAATATGAGGAGAATGTAGTTGCCTTCTTAAGAAAGACAGAGAAACCGGAAGAGACGATCCTGGCTGTCTGCAATTTCGCGGCGATTCCGTACGAGAACTATCAGGTTGGTGTACCTTTTGCCGGCAAATATAAAGAAATCTTTAACAGTGATGATAAGAAATACGGTGGTGAAGGCGTAGTAAATACAAGAGTCAAAGCTGCGAAGAAGGCAGAATGTGATGAGAGAGAATATTCCGTCACAGTGAAACTCCCGGCACTTGGCGTGGCAATCTTTACCTGCACACCGGAAGAAGAATCGAAGGAGAAGAAAGCAGCAGAAAGTAAGATTAAGAAATCTATCACCAAGGCAAGAACCGTACGCAAGGCTGCTGCGAAGACAAAAGCAACTGTAAAAACTGCAGTGAAACCTGTTACGAAAAAAGTAACAAAAGCAGCACCAAAAGTAACGAATGAAACAGAAACACCGGTCAAAAAGGACTTGACAGAGGATAAATAATATTATAAACTAAATGCTGTGGCTGTCAGAACTGTTAATTTCTGGCAGATACAGCATAAGCTGAAATAGCTCAGTCGGTAGAGCACTTCACTCGTAATGAAGGGGTCGTGAGTTCGAGTCTCATTTTCAGCTTGACTTTTTAATTGTATAGGATTAGAATGATAAAAAATGCAACGGAGCAGTTTTTAGCTTCGTTGCATTTTTTTATTTTGTTTAAAAATTAACATTTATTTACAGGAGAAAATCAAAATGAGAAAGAACAAAATGTGGAAAAAGTTAACAGCTGCTGCAGTAATTGCAGCCATGTCCTGTGGGATTTTTGGAGTACAGAGTGTAAGTGCAGAGGATAAGAAAACCTTAAAGGTAGCTATGGAATGCGGATATGCTCCTTATAACTGGACTCAGCCGGATGACTCTAACGGGGCTGTGCCTATTTCAGGAAGCTCTGATTATGCATATGGATATGATGTTATGATGGCAAAGAAAATTGCGGATGAGTTAGGTTATGATCTGGAAATTGTAAAACTTGACTGGGATTCTCTGGTACCTGCTGTACAGTCCGGACAGGTTGACTGTGTGATCGCAGGACAGTCTATCACAAAAGAACGTCAGCAGATGGTAGATTTTACAGAACCATATTATTATGCATCTATCATCACACTGGTAAAATCAGACAGTGATTATGCAGATGCCAAGAGTGTAGAAGATCTGAAGGGAGTAACCTGTACTTCTCAGCAGAATACAATCTGGTATGATTCCTGCCTGCCTCAGATCCCGGATGCAAATATCCTTCCTGCACAGGAGAGTGCTCCGGCTATGCTGGTAGCGCTTGAATCCGGTAAATGTGATGCAGTTGTCACTGATATGCCTACAGGTAAAGCTGCACTGGTAGCTTATCCTGACTTCACACTTCTTGATTTCGACGGTACAGACGGTGCTTTCGAAGTATCTGATGAAGACATCAATATTGGTGTATCACTGAAAAAAGGAAATGATGAGTTAAAAGACGCCATCAATGGTGTTCTGGAAACAATGACAGAGGACGACTTTAATGAAATGATGGATGAGGCAATTTCTGTCCAGCCGTTATCTTCTGAAGAATAATATTGAGATAAAGAAAGTAGGAGGAGCAAAAGATAATGCTGCCTGAAAGTTATTGGGGAAGGATCGTCTATATTTTACAGCAATATGGACCATCTTTCCTGAAGGGAGCCGGTGTCAGTATGTGGCTTGCACTGGTAGGAACCCTGTTTGGATGTATCATAGGATTTGTAGTGGGAATCATTCAGACGATTCCTGAGGGAAGGAATGATTCCCTTGGTAAACGTGTTCTCATTCGGATCATTAAATTTATTATGGCATGCTATGTTGAGTTTTTCCGTGGAACACCAATGATGGCACAGGCGATGTTTATTTATTTCGGAAGTTCATATTTGTTTAATATAAATATGTCCATGTGGTTTGCGGCCATTCTGATCGTGTCTATCAATACGGGAGCATATATGGCAGAGACTGTACGAGGCGGGATTCTTTCTGTTGATCCCGGACAGACAGAAGGTGCGAAGGCAATCGGTATGACCCATGTGCAGACAATGACAAATGTAATTCTGCCTCAGGCACTGCGTAATATCATGCCGCAGATCGGTAATAACCTGATCATTAATATTAAAGATACCTGTGTCCTTTCTATTATCGGAACTGTAGAACTGTTCTATACTACAAAAGGAGTAGCTGGTGCGCTGTATACTTATTTTGAGGCGTTTACCATTGCAATGATCATTTATTTCATAATGACATTTACCTGCTCGCGTCTGCTGAGACTCCTGGAGAAGAAAATGGATGGCCCGGATAATTATGATCTGGCAACTGCGGATACACTGACACATACCAGTGGAATGTATTCCTACAGGGAAAGGAAGGACAAAAAATTATGAGTGAAACAATCCTTGAGGTACATCATCTGGGAAAATCATTTGGAAGTCATGAAATCCTCAGAGATATTGATTTTGTAGTCAGACCAGGAGATGTGACCTGTATCATCGGACCATCCGGCTCCGGTAAATCTACTTTGCTTAGGTGCATGAACCTGCTGGAAGTTCCGTCGTCAGGGGAAATTCGTTATCATGATGCTGACATTATGGATAAACATATGAATGTGCCGGAATATCGCTCCAGAGTTGGTATGGTATTTCAGAGTTTTAATCTCTTTAATAATATGACAGTTCTCAAAAACTGTACGGTAGGTCAGGAAAAAGTACTTAAGAAAAGTAAAGAAGAGGCTGAGAAAAATGCCATGATGTATCTGGAAAAGGTGGGAATGGCGCCTTATATCAATGCCAAGCCGAAACAGCTCTCAGGAGGGCAGAAGCAGCGTGTGGCGATCGCAAGAGCTCTTGCAATGGAACCCGAGATCCTGCTTTTTGATGAGCCTACTTCTGCTCTGGATCCGCAGATGGTAGGAGAAGTTCTTGAAGTCATGCGCAAGCTGGCAAAGGATGGTCTGACTATGATCATTGTGACTCATGAGATGGCGTTTGCCCGGGACGTGGCAAAACATGTGATTTTTATGGGAGACGGAGTGATCGTAGAAGAAGGAACTTCTTCGGATATTTTTGACCATCCACAAAAAGAAATGACAAAAGAATTTTTAAGCCGGTTCAGGAATTCCTGAGCCGGTTTGGTGTTTTAGCGGATCAGGCAAAGTGGATGAACCGTAAATATCAGCTTAACTACTTGACTCTACAACGGTT
Source organism: uncultured Blautia sp. (assembly GCA_905209435.1). The sequence continues at coordinate 5,406 of CAJLTE010000095.1, forward strand.
GTAAGGTTTACTATAACTTGGACGACAAATGAGAGGAGTTTATTATATCATGGAAAGAAATCTTACATCCGGCAGTGTTTTGAAGAACATTCTGTATTTTTCACTGCCCTATCTTTTGTCTTATTTCCTGCAGACACTTTATGGTATGGCCGATCTGTTTATCATCGGACAGTTTGAAGGTGTAGCAGGTACAACAGCAGTATCTATCGGCAGTCAGGTCATGCATATGCTGACAGTTATGATCGTAGGACTCGCTATGGGGTCAACGGTAAGCATTGCAAAGGCAATTGGGGCGAATGATAAGAAAGAAGCATCCAGGTCGATCGGAAATACGGTTACTTTATTTATGCTGGTAGCCATAGCATTAATGGTAATTCTGCTTTGCCTGGTACATCCGATCGTAGCAGTGATGTCTACCCCGTCAGAAGCAGTATCAGGAACCGTTACTTATCTTACGATCTGCTTTATCGGAATTCCGTTTATCACTGCATATAATATTATCAGTTCTGTATTCAGGGGACTGGGAGATTCCAGAAGCCCTATGTATTTCATTGCAGTGGCCTGCGTGACGAATATTGTGCTGGACTACGTATTTATTGGTGCTTTACATCTGGGACCTGCCGGAGCAGCATTGGGAACCACGTTATCTCAGGCTGTCAGTGTGGTGATCGCACTTATAGTGATATTAAAAAAGAATACAGGAATTTCTGTTTCAAAGAAAGACTTCAGACCGCAGCATCGCGCTATGGGACAGATTCTCAGGATCGGGATTCCGGTAGCCATGCAGGATGGACTGATCCAGATTGCATTTATTATTATTACGATTATTGCAAACCGTCGCGGTTTAAGTGATGCGGCAGCAGTAGGAATCGTTGAGAAGATCATCAGTTTCCTTTTCCTGGTACCGTCTTCTATGCTCTCCACAGTGTCTGCTCTTGGTGCACAGAATATTGGTGCAGGCAAACCGGAGAGAGCGGCTCAGACTCTGAAATATGCTACGATGATCGCAGTTGGATTTGGATTGACTGTATCCGTAATCATTCAGTTTATTGCGGAACCTGTCGTGGGATTATTTACGACGGATGTAGCAGTTAAGATTGCAGGAGGGCAGTATATCCGCGGGTATATCTGGGATTGCATTTTTGCAGGTGTGCATTTCAGCTTCAGTGGTTATTTCTGTGCGTGTGGCAGATCAGAGTTGTCATTCCTGCACAATATTACGGCAATTGCGCTGGTGCGTGTGCCGGGAGTTTATCTTACATCGAAACTGTTTCCGCAGACACTTCTTCCAATGGGACTGGCGACTGCGACAGGTTCACTGTTATCCGTGATCATATGTGTGATCGCATATCTGTTGATATTCAGAAAAAAGAAAGACAGTATCCTGCTAAATGAAAACAGTTGATCTATGGTAATAAGGATGTAAATGCTTGTAAAGAGAAATTTACTTGACAATCTCTTGTCTATCCTTTAATATTATTTCTGGATTATATAAAAATGAACAATAACCGGGAATCTATCAAGAAGAATGGTTGATTTCCGGTTTTCTTATGTGAATATCCGCTTGACAGGCCGAATTTTGGGCTTTAAATATGGCGAATATTCATAAATATCAGAGAGGAGGACAGTGAAGGTGAAAAAAGATGCAACAATACAGACAGCAGATGTGATAAATTTATCTGACATGCAGGCAGAAGCTTTTGCTGCTTCCGCGTGGTATGTAAATGATACTGCAGAATATCTGGCAGCTGAATACGCAGAAAGAACCGCAGCGCACACTGCGGCTGTTTTGCGTGAACTGAGAATTGCTGTACATGGAGATCATGCCCGTACAGGAGTGCGCGCAGACTGGATGGAACAGGATGGACCAGCTGCTTTTATAATTGGAGCAATGGACACATATAGATGCGAAACCACGCAGAGACTGGCACGGTAACAGGTGTCAGCATTGGCATAAGCTGATGTAGGGGCGAAAGCTTTTACGCATGGTTTCGTATTTTTTTTTATCCTGAAAAAATATTTTGCATTTAGCTATAAAAAAGTAGCGAAACGGATAATTTTATCCTCTTCACATGAAAGGAGCTGAGTAAAGTTGGCAGAGATTTCACTTGAACTGAAAGAGATAAAGAAAAGTTTTACAGAAGGCGAAGCAGTTCTGGATAATATCAGTCTTGTGATCAGCAAGGGCGAGTTTATTACACTGTTGGGCTCTTCGGGATGCGGCAAGACGACAACACTGCGGATCATTGCCGGACTGGAGCAGCCCGATGCTGGAAGTGTCTGGCTGGACGGCAGGGAAGTGACCGGGCTGGAACCAAACCAGCGAGATGTAAATACAGTATTCCAGAATTATGCGCTCTTTCCACATATGAATGTGGCAGAGAATATCGGGTACGGACTGAAACTGAAGAAAGTTCCAAAGAATGAGATTAAGAAAAAAGTTTCTCAGATGCTGGAATTGGTACAACTTGAAGGATATGAAAAAAGAAAACCTTCAGAACTCTCGGGTGGTCAGAAACAGCGAGTCGCGATTGCGAGAGCGCTGGTGAATAACCCAAAAGTACTGTTGCTGGATGAACCGCTGGGAGCGTTGGATCTGCAGCTTCGTCGGGCGATGCAGATAGAATTGAAGCATTTGCAGAAGAAACTGGGAATTACATTTATCTATATCACTCACGATCAGGAAGAAGCCATCAATATGTCTGACAGGATCGCAGTGATGAAAGACGGACGTATCGAGCAGATTGGAACACCGGATGAAATTTATAATCATCCGAAAACCAGCTATGTGGCAACATTTGTGGGAAATGCAAATATTCTGCATGGAGTTGTGGAACGCGTTCAGGGGTACAATGCGGTTGTGAAGATTGGAAATGACAGGGTAATTGTAAACCTTGGAACAAATCAGCAGAATACAGAAAAAGATTCTGGAACACAGATGCAGAACGAAGAAACAACTGTAAACAGAGAGCGGAATACAGGGGCGAGACAGTATCTGGCAGCAGGAGAGAAAGTAACTCTGGCTGTGAGAAGTGAAAATATATTGTTACAAGAAGGTACTATAACTGGTGATGCTGATACAGATAATAGAGATGCTGTTGATATAAGTGTGGCAGATGATATTTTAGATACACATAATACGAATAGTATATCTGGTTTACAGGCAACTGTAACAGAGAAGAATTTTGCAGGAGGCCAGCTCCGTGTAACTCTGAAACTGAGTGACGGTACAGAACTGATTGCCAGCAGATACGGAATTGATGCATCTGTGGCAGAAGGCCAGACAGTGAGATGCAGTTTCCTGCCGACAGATGCAGTACTGGTAGACAGGGAGGACATTCATGAAGAAGCGTAGGAAACGTTCTGACAGCTCTGTATGGATGGCACTTCCGCTATATATTTTCACGATCGTGTTTGTGGTATGTCCCCTGATCTATATGGTGGCATTGAGTTTTGCCACGCCGTCCAGAGGATTCGGGGTCACCTGGAAATTTACACTGGACAATTACAAAAACATTCTGGAACCGGTATATCTGAATACATTTGTAGAATCCCTGAAACTGGCGTTTACCAGTACGATTGTGATTGCTTTGATAGGCTATCCGTTCGGGTACTTCATGGCAAGACTGCCGGAACACCGGAAAAAGAAAGCACAGCTTTTGTTGTCCACACCATTCTGGGTAAATTCACTGATCCGTCTGTATGGCTGGATCATCATCCTGCAGAAAAAAGGACTTTTAAATTTTGTATTGATAAAGCTTGGGATCATTGAAAAGCCGCTGTCAATCCTGTACAGTTACCCGGCGATTGTGATCGGAATGATCTATGTACTGCTTCCGTTCATGATCATGTCTGTATATTCCAGTGCCGAGAAGCTGGACTGGTCTTATGTGGAGGCTGCCAGAGACCTTGGGGCATCCAGAATGCAGGCATTTTTTACCATAACACTGAAGCTTACACTGCCGGGACTGCTCTCCGGTGTGATCCTGACTTTCGTGCCGTCCATGGGACTGTTCTTTATTGCTGATATCCTGGGCGGAAATAAAGTCGTTCTCGTCGGAAGTCTGATCCAGGACCAGATGACCAGAGGAAGTAACTGGCCATTTGCGGCAGCACTTGCAGTTGTGATGATGGTACTTACAACCGTACTGATCATGGTCTACAGAAAAGTAACAAATGCCAGAGAACTGGAGGGAATCGGATGAAAAAGAATTCAAAATTTGCCGGATTTTATATGGGACTGATTTTCTTTCTGATGTATCTCCCCATTGCAGTAGTGATCGTATTCTCGTTTAATGAATCAAAGCTGCCGGTAAAGTTTACAGGATTTTCCCTGAAATGGTACCAGGAGCTGATCCATGACAGGGCAATGCTGGAAGCGCTGGTAAACAGCCTGATCCTTGGCGTATTAAGCTGTCTGGTAAGTGCAGTGATCGGTACTCTGGGGGCAGTTGGATTATCAAGGATCCACTGGAAGTCAAAAGGCGCACTGGAATATATTTCCATACTGCCGTTAATGATACCTGAGATCATCCTTGGTATGGTGCTGATGGCATTCTTTTACATGCTGAACCTGCCGTTTGGTATGTTGACACTGCTGATCGGTCATACAGTATTCTGTGTGCCATATATTCTGATGGAAGTGAAGGCAAGACTGGCAGGCATGGATCCGGCACTGGAAGAAGCTGCAAGGGATCTGGGTGCAGGACCTTTCCGGGCGTTCTGGGATATTACGTTGCCACTGATCATGCCGGCGGTAATTTCAGGCTCTCTGCTTGCGTTTGCCATGTCCATGGATGATGTGGTGATCAGTATCTTTGTAAACGGACCGCGATTGTCTACGCTGCCGATCAAGGTATATACACAGTTAAAGACGGGAGTAACGCCGGAGATTAATGCGTTATGTACAATTCTGCTGGCGGCTACACTGATAATTTTTATTGTTTATTCACTTATAACAAAAAAGAAAAAGTAAATAAAAAATAAAGCAACAAAAATAAAAAACATTTAGAGGAAGGAAAAGATGATGAACAAACTGATTGAGTTAAAAAATCTGACAAAGAATTTTGATGATCAGCAGGTTTTGCGCGGCATCAATCTGGATATTTATGAAAAGGAATTCCTGACGCTGTTGGGACCAAGCGGATGTGGCAAGACAACCACACTTCGAATCATTGCAGGCTTCGAAGAGCCAAGTGACGGAGAAGTACTGTTTAACGGGATCGAGATTTCCAAGCTTCCCCCTTACAAAAGAGAGGTAAATACCGTATTTCAGAAGTACGCTCTTTTTCCTCATTTAAATGTGGCAGAGAACATCGGCTTCGGCCTGAACCTGAAGAAGGTAGATAAGACTGTCATTGCTCAGAAAGTTGAGCGTATGCTGAAGATGGTTGGTCTGGAAGGCTTTGAAAAAAGAGATGTCACTCTGCTTTCCGGCGGACAGCAGCAGCGAGTTGCCATTGCCAGAGCCCTGGTAAATGAACCAAAAGTTCTGCTTCTGGATGAGCCTCTGGGTGCGCTGGATGCGAAGATCCGTAAACAGATGCAGGTAGAGTTAAAGAAAATCCAGCAGGAAGTTGGAATTACTTTCATTTATGTCACACATGATCAGGAAGAAGCTCTGTCCATGTCTGATACAGTCGTTGTTATGAACAATGGTGAGATCCAGCAGATCGGTTCTCCTACAGATATTTACAATGAACCGGAAAACCGTTTCGTTGCAAGCTTTATCGGTGAGTCTAATATCATAGAAGGAACCATGATCCGTGATTATCTGGTTGCATTTGACGGATTTGAATTCGAATGTGTAGATAAGGGATTTGAAGATAATGAAGAAATCGAAGTTGTATTAAGACCTGAGGATCTGGATATTGTAGATCCTGATCAGGCAAAGATCAGGGGAATCGTGCGCAACATTACATTCAAGGGTGTGCACTACGAGATTCTGATCGAGACAGAACTTCGTACTTATATGGTTCATACCACAGATTATGCGGAAG
>CAJLTE010000096.1 GCA_905209435.1 uncultured Blautia sp.
CACCGCGAAGCGGTGTCGGCGTGGGTTTGTTAGGGAGAGGTGTTGTGGAAGTAGAGGGTGGAGGGATGGGTCTGGACACCGCGAAGCGGTGTCGGCGTGAGTTTGTTAGGGAAAGGTGTTGTGGAAGTAGAGGGTGGAGAGTGGGTCTGGACACCGCGAAGCGGTGTCGGCGTGGGTTTGTTAGGGAGAGGTGTTGTGGAAGTAGAAGGTGGAGAGTGGGTCTGGACACCGTGGAGAGGTGTCGGCGTGGGTTTGTTAGGGAGAGGTGTTGTGGAAGTAGAGGGGGGGAGAGTGAGTCTGGACACCGCGAAGCGGTGTCGGCGTGAATTTGTTGGGGAAATAGGGGTGATAAAAAGAAAAATGGGTTGCATATTGAGAGGACAGATGATAATATATAATGAAATATATAGAAAAGAATGCCTTAGAGCATAAAAAGTCTGAAAAATAGAGACGGATATCTTAGTGTTTTGAATGCATTTCTGGAATTTAGTAATGGGTTGTGCAGGGTGAACTTTCAATGGAAGGGAGGTTTTTTTATGGAACTTGAGGTGTATCGCAGGTATTCGCAGATGGCAAGAGGTCTTGAGAAAGCAGAGCTGGTGTTTAAGAATGGGCGTGTGTTCAGTTCTGGTACGGGGGAGTTTATTGAGGGAGATGTGGCTGTTGCGGATGGGATTGTGATCGGTGTTGGTACATATGAGGGGGAGACGGAGGTTGATCTGGATGGTAAGGTGATTTGTCCGGGATTTATTGACAGTCATCTGCATCTGGAGTCTACGCTGGTAACGCCGGGGGAGTTGGTTCGGCAGGCGGCTCAGTGTGGTACAACGACTTTTATTGTGGATCCTCATGAGTCTGCGAATGTGTCCGGTACGGATGGGATTGATTATATTCTGGATCAGACGGAGGATGCGCCGGCGAATGTTTATGTGATGATGCCGTCTTGTGTTCCGGCTACGCATGTGGATGATAATGGATGTCTTCTTACGGCAGGAAAGATGAAGGGGTATCTGGATCATCCGAGGATTCTGGGACTTGGTGAGGTGATGGATGCGCCTTCAGTGATTAATGGAAGTATTGCAATGCACGAGAAGCTTCATCTGTTTCAGGACAGAGTGAAGGACGGGCATGCGCCGTTTTTGTCTCCGGGAGATCTGGCTGCGTATGTGCTTGGTGGAATTGATACGGATCATGAGTGTGTGGATTATGAGTATGCAATGTCTGAGGCAAGGAATGGGATGTATGTGCTGATTCGTGAGGGCAGTGCGGCGAGAAATCTGGATGCTATTGTGAAAGGTATCGTGGAGCATCATACGGATACTTCCAGTTTCTGTTTCTGCACGGATGATAAGCATATTGAAGAAATTCGTAAAGAGGGACATATCAATTACAATGTGAAGCGGGCGGTGCAGCTTGGTCTGACCGTTGAGAAGGCGTTACAGATGGCTACCATTCAACCGGCGAGATGTTATGGTTTATATCAACTTGGAATGATCGCGCCAGGACGGCAGGCTGATTTTGTGATTCTGGATAATGTGACAGATCTGAATGTAGTGGATGTATATCATTGTGGAAAGAAGATTATCAAAGATGAGAAGGTGGAAGTAAAACCATGTCCGCCGCATTTGAAGAATACGGTTCATGTATCTGGCTTCAGTGAGAAACGCCTGAAACTGAAACATCCGGGAACGAAAGCACGTGTGATCGAGATGCTGGAGAAGCAGATTGTGACTAAGGATGTGCTGGAAGAGGTTCCGTGGATCGAGACAGATGGGGAGAAATATTTCTCAGCAGATGGAGAATTCCAGAAAATTGCAGTAATCGAGCGTCATAGGAATACAGGTAAAATGGGAGTTGGTATTGTGAAAGGATATGGAATCCGCGGCGGTGCCATTGCTTCCAGTGTTTCACATGACTCTCATAATATTATTGTAGTGGGAGACAATGATCATGATATGGCACTTGCTGTAAAAGAAATGATGCGTACACAGGGCGGATATACATTGGTATGTAACGGAGAAATTTATGGAACATTGCCGCTTCCGGTAATGGGATTGATGAGTGATGCTGGTTATGAGAGTGTAAATGAGGCACTTGCAAGGATGATTCCGAAGGCGCATGAGATGGGAGTCAAAGAGGGATTTGATCCATTTATTACCTTATCATTTATGGCATTGCCGGTAATTCCGGAAATCAGAATCACACCGCGTGGAATTTATCTGGTAAACGAAGACAGGATGTTGAGAACTCCGTTTAGTTAACTGAATCAAGCAAGTAGCGAAGCGGATGATTTTATCCGCTTGACGTAAAATAGCAGGCAGTTTTACTGCCTGCTATTTTGTCTTCTCCAAAGTAAAAATAAATTCAGTTCCTATGCCTTCAGTACTGATCACATCAATATTCTGATTATGTGCGTTGATGATCTCCTTAACAATAGAGAGACCAAGTCCGGTTCCTTTGCGGTCTTTTCCACGGGAGGCATCGATTTTGTAGAAGCGGTCCCAGATTTTGTTGAGACTTTCTTTCGGAATTCCGGTTCCGTGATCTTTAACAGAGACGAAAACTTTTCCGTTCTTTACAGTGGTTTCTATCTGGATAGAAGAATCATCATTGCTGAATTTAATAGCATTATCCAGAAGATTATAAAGAACCTGCTGGATCTGTTCCATATCCGCTTTGACATAGAGCTCATGGCCGGAGAGAAGCAGTTCCAGGCGGATCTGGCGGTTTGTGCAGGTTCCCTCAAATACAGCTGCTGTATTTTTGATCGTGTCATTAATATCGAAACGATGAATATGCATCATTCGTTTCTTCATATCCAGTTCATTCAGAGTAAGCAGACTGCGGGTCAGTTTCTCAAGACGTTCAGATTCGAATGCGATGATCTTCAGGTAACGGTCCTGCATTTCGTAGGGAATTGTGCCGTCCAATATGGCATTTACATATCCTTTGATAGAGGTAAGCGGAGAACGGAAATCGTGAGAGACATTGGCGATAAATTTACGCTGATAGTCTCCGTTCTTATTTAGCTCATCGGACATATAGTTCAGGGTGTTTGCCAGGTATCCCATTTCGTCGTCGGATCTGACATCAATTTTATATTCCAGATTACCGCCGGCATATTCGCTTGCACCTTTCATAATCTTAGTGAGTGGTTTGCGGATATAGTGGCTGTAAACCCAGAGCAGCAGACTGGTTACTGCGTAACAGATGAGAAAGATCAGCTGCATAATGAACAGGATACTGCTTCTGCTCTGATAGAGATTTGTCATTGCATAATGAATTGCCACATATCCTTTTGTGGTCATATCTGAGGTGATCGGTGCAATAACACTGAGCTGATCCGTATCAAAATATCCATAAAACTTTCCAACCTGATAATAATTACTTCCCCATTGGGCAGCGTCAAAATCGTCAAAAGGAATCGGATTATTGATATCAATGTCTTTGCGTGTACTGACGATGATCTCACCATTACTGTTAATGATCCATAATACTGCATCCTGAAAATCAGCAATCGCAGATAAGTGTTCCTGCAGATTATCTACAGTAGCGGAAGAGATATTATTTTTTACGGCATCATTGGAAGCAATATTGTGGGCTTCAGTATAGAGGGCGGCACTTAAAGAGTGTTCGAAATGTTTTTCTACCATATAAGAACCGCCAAGTGTTACGAGAAAAAATCCAAAAACTCCGATGAAAACATAGAACATCAGAAATTTTGTGGAAAGATGATGCTGTTTCATGGATTTTTTACCTCGAATTTATATCCGATTCCCCACACGGTAGCAATAGACCAGTGAGGGTTGTCCTTGATTTTTTCTCTCAGACGTTTGATGTGAACGTCTACAGTACGGGTATCGCCGATGTATTCATAGCCCCAGATGTGGTCCAGAAGCTGTTCGCGGGTAAATACCTGGTTAGGTGAGGAAGCAAGGAAGTAGAGAAGTTCCAGTTCCTTTGGCGGCATGTCTACCTGGTGTCCCATATAAGTGACAGCATAGTTGGTCAGATTGATGATCAGATCCGGATAAGTGACGCATTTCTCATTGGAAGAAACAGCAGGCTGTTTTACCTGGAAACGGCGCAGGACTGCGCGGACGCGGGCAACCAGTTCCTTGGAATCAAATGGTTTGATCATGTAGTCATCGGCACCAAGCTCCAGACCAAGGACCTTGTCAAAGGTTTCGCCTTTGGCTGAGAGCATAATGATCGGAACATCGGAGGTATGGCGGATCTCACGGCAGACCTGATAACCGTCGATGCCCGGAAGCATCAGATCCAGGATGATCAGATCAGGGTGAAAAGAAGCAAATTCTTTCAGTGCTTCTTCGCCGTCATTTACGATCTTTGTCTCAAAACATTCTTTGGTAAGATACAGGGCGATAAGCTCTGCAATATTATTATCATCATCAACGATAAGGATTTTCTGTTTGGAAACCATGGCAGTTCCTCCTATTTTTTAAATTCTACAATTGTGACACCTGCATCACCCTCGCCGAATTCTCCCAGACGGAAAGATTCTACGTGTTTCTGGCGTTTCAGATAATTGTGCACGCCTTTTCGCAGAGCACCGGTTCCTTTACCGTGAACAATACGGACGGATTTGAGATGAGCGATATAAGCGTCATCCAGATATTTGTCAAGTTCTGCAACTGCCTCGTCTACAGTCTTGCCGAGCAGGTTGATCTCAGTGGATACATGGGCAGATTTTGACATACGGATCTTACCTGCACCTGTACGCTGCAGGGTTGGGGTGGTGATCTCTGCTTCATCGATCAGTTCCAGATCAGAAATATGAACCTTGGAACGGATAATACCCATCTGAACAAAGAGGAAACCTTTGTTGTCCGGACGGCTGCTGACGGTACCTTTCAGGTTCATGCTGAGAACCTTGACTGCATCGCCAAGGGAAATATCTTTGGCTGTGAGTTCTTTCTTCGGTTTCTTTACTGCAGTTTTCTGAGTCATGCCTTTCTCGGCTTTATTCATACGCTTGCGCAGATTCTGGCGTTCTTTTTCCACAGCAGAGAGATCCACGTGGTCTTTCTGGAATTTGTGGAACATTTTCATGGTCTGGTCTGCGTATTCCTTGGCCTCACGGAGAACTGCATGTGCCTCTTCGTTTGCCTGGCGGATGATGCGGTCACGCTGCTCGTTCAGCTTCTCCTGCTTGGATTCCATTTCGGATTTCAGGGAAGCAACTTCCTGTTTGTACTGCTCGATCTCGCGGCGTTCATTCTCAATAGTTACACGGCTGCTCTCCAGAGAACTGAGTACATCTTCGAAAGATTCATCCTGTTCACTGATCTGTTCTTTTGCCTTATCGATGATATAGTCCGGAAGTCCAAGCTTGGAAGAAATGGCGAATGCATTACTTTTTCCGGGAACACCGATCAACAGACGGTAGGTCGGGCGGAGTGTTTCCACGTCAAATTCACAACAGGCATTTTCCACGCCCGGAGTGGAGAGAGCATATACTTTCAGCTCACTGTAATGGGTGGTTGCCATGGTGCGGATTCCCTGCTCATGAAGATGGGAAAGGATCGCAATGGCAAGGGCGGCACCTTCTGTCGGGTCTGTACCTGCGCCAAGCTCATCGAAAAGGACGAGAGAGTGGCGGTTGGCTTTCTTAAGGAAAGAGACCACGTTTGTCATATGTGAGGAGAAAGTACTTAAGGACTGTTCGATACTCTGCTCATCACCGATATCTGCGTAAACTTCTTCAAACAGTGCAAGTTCGGAGAGGTCCAGTGTCGGAATATGAAGTCCGGACTGGCCCATGAGAGTGAGAAGTCCGACAGTCTTTAAGGATACAGTTTTACCACCGGTGTTCGGACCGGTGACAACAAGCAGGTCGAAATCATCACCAAGACGAATATCAATCGGAACTGCTTTCTTTTTATCAATGAGCGGGTGGCGTGCCTGTTTCAGACGGATACGTCCCTCATCATTGAAGATCGGCTCTGTAGCATTCATATCCATAGCAAGGGAGGCTCTGGCGAAAATAACGTCAAGCTGTACCATGATGTTAAGGTCTGCACGGATAGAGTCGGTCTGTTCTGCGGTCATCTGGCTTAAGTTGGAGAGGATCACTTCAATCTCTTTCTGTTCTTCCAGTTCCAGTTCACGGATGTCGTTGTTTAATTTTACGATCGCCATAGGTTCGATGAATAAAGTAGACCCTGTAGAGGACTGGTCATGTACCATACCTGGAACCTGACCTTTGTATTCTGCTTTGACCGGGATACAGTAGCGACCGTTTCTCATAGTGATAACGGAATCCTGCAGATAATTGCGGGCACTTCCGTTTACGAGAGAAGAGAGCTGTGTGTGGATCCTGTCTCCGGCAATTTTCATGTTTCTGCGGATCTGGCGGAGATTGCTGCTTGCATCATCGCTGATCTCATCCTCTGAGAGGATACATCTGCGGATTTCTGTTGTGAGAGGAGTCAGTGGCTCCAGTGCTTCAAACATTCCATCCAGAGAGTCAGGAAGAGAATCACCTCGTTCGCTTCTGGAATAAGCTTTCACACGGTTGGTATTCTCCAGCAGGCTGCAGATGGCAAGAAGTTCTCCAATCCCAAGGGAACTTCCGATTTCCAGACGCTTCAGAGAACCACGCACATCCTTGACACTTCCGAAAGAGATATTGCCTTTCTGGAAGAGACGGGTGAGGGCGTCCTTTGTCTGAGTCTGCATATGGCGGATCTCATCAATATCTGTAGACGGCTCAGTCTTTTTGCAGATTTCCTTTCCCATGGAAGAAGAAGCCTTGTCTGTCAGCATATTGATGATCTTATAGTATTCAAGTGCTTTATATGCTTTCTGATTCATTGTTGATTTAAGTCTCCTGATTATTGATTGCTTTTAAATTTATGATACCGGAAAAAAGAAAGAATCTGATTCCTGGTGTAGCTGTAATAGTGGGAATATTTCAGCTGGATTTTCGGGTATGGCTGAAATACCTTTCTTATTATATATGATTTTGGAGACTATGAAAAGTGTTAAAAATAGTTTAGGTTTAGGTGAATCAGGTAAGCACCCTTGTTCTAATTGCAAAAATTCACTTGATGTGAGAGCTGCAAATGGATTGCCGATAAAATTTATTGTCTTTTATAAAAAATTGAAAAAATTTATCCGGACAGGATAGGCGAATACAGGAATAAATATGGGTGTTATGACGGTTTAAGAGAATAAAAAACACATTTTCAAAAAAATAATAAAAAAATTTCAAAAAAACTATTGACACTTTATATAGTTTTTGGTATAGTACCAATTGTCGCAACAATAAGTAAAACTTAAAGATGAAACGCGATATGCGGAAGTGTCGGAACTGGCAGACGAGCAAGACTAAGGATCTTGTGAGCATTGCGCTCGTGTGGGTTCAAGTCCCATCTTCCGCATGAGAAACCTTGTATCTTAATTGATGCAAGGTTTTTTTGTTCTGTAGAACAAAAAACTCTTTGCTTGCTATAAAAGCCAAATTACTTATGCTGTATTCATAAAAAATTCATATCTCTTTGTTAAAATAATTCATGGATTTATTAGTCCTGACCAATGATAGATTAGGCCTGGAATGATGGGAATACGGGAGACTTGAGTTTTATGAAACAGGACAAAGAACGAAGAAAGGATACACAGGAGTATCAGTTTATACAGGAGACAATAAAGAAACCGCCAATTGAACGGAGAAGCAGAGTGCGCAGAGTTCTGGCAACTGCCGGATGCGGGATACTGTTTGGCGGATGTGCGGCAGTGACTTTTGTGGGAGTATTTCCTGTTCTGGCAGATAAAGAAGAAAATACGCAGCAGAGAATCGAACTGACTGAATCGGATATAGCAGACAGTGAGGAAGCTTCAACAGAAAACAGATATACAGAAGAGACAGATACTGATTCGCAGAGGGAAGAGAAGAGTCCTCTTGCAGTTTACGAAGAAACTTACAAAGAAGTACTGAAAATCTCACAACAATCACAGAAATCTCTTGTAAGTGTACAGGGGATTTCCAAGGATGAAAATCTGCTTGATAATTCTTATATGCAGCAGAGCGATTCGGAAGGTCTTATTTTTCTGGAAACAGATACACAATTTTATATCCTGACATATGAGGAAGAACTGGAAAACCTGCAGGAATTGCAGATTACTTTTTCAGACGGATCTACAGTGACCGGAGAGATATGTAAAGGCGATACAGATACCGGACTTGCAGTTGCAACAGTGAAGAAGAGTCTTCTCAGCGACAGTACAAAGGAGAATATTGTGGTATCTGATCTGACAGGTACACAGAGTCCTGAGCAGAGTGATATGGTGATTGCTATCGGAAGTCCGGCCGGTGACAGTGATGCAGTGGCTTATGGAATGGTTACTTCTGTTTCAGAGAAGCTGGCAGCAGCAGATACAGAGTATGAAGTATTGGCCACAGACATGCAGGGAAATGAGGATGGAAGTGGAGTACTTCTGGACACGGCAGGTAATGTGACGGGTATGATTCTCAAAACCAGCGAGAGTGAAGGGGATAATATTCATGCACTTTCTGTTTCACAGATTCTTTCACTGGTAGAGAGATTGTCAAACGGAGAGAAGGCAAGATATACAGGAATTTATGGCAAGGAAATAGAACAGGCACAATGCCGACATTTAGGAATCGGATCAGGACTTTATGTAGAACGTACAGAAACAGAATCTCCGGCAATGAAAGCGGGCATACAGTGTGGCGATATTATCAACAAAGTTGATGGAGAACTGACAAACAGTATGCAGTCTTATTATACATATCTGCAGACAAAGAAAGCAGGAGATAAGATTACGGTGACTGTCCTGCGAAAGAATTCCGGTGGGGATTATGTAGAAAAGGATTATAAAGTAACAGTTGAAGAGAGATAACCTGACTTCTGTTGATACAGATAATCCTGAATAAATTTCAAGATAGAAGGGTGCAATAATAATACAGACATTGGAACTGAAATCTTTATTGCGTAAATATTGACATATGAAGAGTTATCAGGTTTGATTATTGTAAATATAAAATAGATAGAGAGGCAGATTTATGCGTTTTTTAAATGAATTACATGAGGGAGACAGAATCAGCGGGATTTATCTGTGTAAGCAAAAACAGTCCGCGGTAACAAAGAACGGAAAACCGTATGAAAACATTATTCTTCAGGATAAGACCGGAATTATGGATGGTAAGATCTGGGACCCGAATTCCCTGGGAATTGACGATTTTGATGCACTGGACTACATTGATGTAGTGGGAGATGTGACCAGCTTTGCAGGCGCTATGCAGTTAAATATCAAACGTGTGCGCAAGGCAGCAGAGGACGAGTATGATCCGGCAGATTATCTTCCTGTAAGTGAGAACAGCACAGATGATATGTACAGCCAGCTGAGAGCATTTATTGACAGTGTGGAGAATACTTATCTGTCTGCACTTCTGAAGAAATTATTTGTGGAAGATGAAGCTTTTGTGAAAGCGTTTGAAGGACATTCTGCAGCGAAGACAGTACATCACGGATTTATCGGCGGTCTGATGGAGCATACTCTGGGAGTGACCAGACTCTGCGATTATATGTCAAAGGCATACCCGGTCATCAACAGGGATTTACTGATCACAGCATCACTTCTTCATGATATCGGAAAGACAAAAGAATTATCTGCATTTCCGTTAAATGATTATACAGATGAAGGCCAGCTTCTGGGACATATTTATATGGGAGCGCAGATGATCAATGATCTTGCGCGCCAGATACCGGAATTTCCGGAGGTGCTTAAGAATGAACTGATCCATTGTATCCTGTCCCACCATGGAGAACTGGAATATGGTTCCCCGAAAAAACCTGCATTGGTGGAGGCCGTAGCCCTCAATCTTGCAGATAATACAGATGCAAGAATGGAAACCATCACAGAGATTTTTGCAGCAAACAAGAGTAAAAAAGAGTGGCTTGGATATAATAAATTGTTTGAATCCAACTTAAGAAGAACAGATGAGGTGTAATCTTTATGGAATTTCGTAAGAACGATCTTGTTACGTTAGAGATAGAAGATTGCGGAATTGACGGTGAAGGTATCGGAAAAGCCGATGGCTTCACCGTTTTTGTCAAGGACGCAGTAATCGGAGATACAGTAACAGCTAAAATCATTAAAGCAAAGAAGAATTATGGCTACGGCCGCCTGATGGAGGTACTCAAACCATCTCCATACAGAGTAGAGCCGGAATGCGCCTTCGCCCGCCAGTGCGGCGGCTGCCAGCTTCAGGCACTTTCCTATGACCAGCAGCTTGTATTTAAGACAAATAAAGTCAAAGGTCATCTGGAGCGCATCGGAGGATTTACAGATATCCCTATGGAGCCGATCATTGGCATGGATGAGCTTTTCCATTACAGAAACAAAGCACAGTTTCCTGTAGGTAGAAATAAAGAGGGAAAAATCGTCACAGGCTTCTATGCGGGAAGAACCCACAACATTATTGAGAACCGTGACTGCGCACTTGGCGTAGCCGAGAACAAAGAAGTGCTGGACCGTGTGATCGCACATATGGAAAAATATGGCATTGAACCATACAATGAAGCAACAGGAAAAGGACTGGTACGCCATATCCTGATCCGCTACGGATATTTCACAAAAGAAGTGATGGTCTGTCTGATCCTCAACGGAAACAAAATCCCGAAAGAAAATGCGCTGGTAGAATCCCTGTGTGAAATCACGGGAATGACAAGCATTACCATTAATGTAAACAAGAAACGCAGCAACGTGATTCTCGGTGAAGAAATCCGCCTGCTCTGGGGACAGGAATACATCACCGATAAGATTGGCGATATTTCCTACCAGATATCCCCACTCTCATTCTACCAGGTCAACCCAAGACAGACACAGAAACTCTACGCAAAAGCACTGGAATATGCAGACCTCCATGGCGAGGAAACAGTCTGGGATCTCTACTGCGGAATCGGAACTATTTCGCTGTTCCTGGCACAGAAAGCGAAATTTGTTCGCGGTGTAGAGATTGTTCCGGCGGCGATTGAGAACGCGAAAGAAAATGCGAAGCTTAACGGGCTGGAGAATACGGAATTCTTCGTGGGTAAAGCGGAAGAAGTATTGCCGAGAGAGTATAAGAAAAATGGTGTTTATGCGGACGTTATCGTTGTGGATCCACCTAGAAAGGGATGCGATGAGACATTGCTGGAGACTATGGTGGAGATGAATCCGGAGAGGATTGTGTATGTCAGCTGCGATAGTGCTACGCTGGCGAGAGATTTGAAGTATTTGTGTGAGAGAGGGTATGAACTTCGCAAGGTCTGTGCGGTTGATCAGTTTGGGATGACTGTTCATTGTGAGACGGTTGTTCTTTTGTCCCAACAAAAACCAGATGACACGATAGAGATCGAC
>CAJLTE010000097.1 GCA_905209435.1 uncultured Blautia sp.
ATCTGGATGCAGATTCACCGAGACACCTGACACAGGCTATTGTATTGAAATAATTTAAGAAAACTGAGGAGCAGATTGCGAATATCTGCCTGATTCAAACTGCGAAGCAGTTATAGTATTAAAGAAAAGACTCCCGGCAGGAAGAAGTGCTGCCGGGAGTCTTTTCTATTACTGAGGAGGAAGACTTGCAAAAGTCTTACGTCTTCTGTTAAGTTTTCCGCAACTGTCTCTTTTGGCAATGTAAAATGGAAGAGAGATACGCATGGGAAGGCGATGTCCGCCGTTAATACGGTCGATCAGGGTTTTTGCAGTTATTCTTCCAAGTTCCTCCAGAGGAATATGTACTGTGGTCAGCATGGGAGAAAGATACTGAGCTGTCTCTATATCATCTACGCTGATAACAGAAATATCTTCCGGTATTCGAAAATTTTTTTCCTTTAATGCGTGAATGACTCCGAGGGCAGTGGTATCGTTTGCACAGAAAATTGCAGAGATATCTGCCTTATTGTGCATCAGGATATTAGCACCTTTGTAACCGCCATCTGCAGAAAGATGTACATTACTGGTATTTTTCTGCAAAAACGGAAGCCCAAGTTTGGCAAGTGCATCTTTATAACCGCTGAAACGTACTTCATTATTCTGTTCACCTACATAACCGATTTTCGTATGTCCGAGCTCCACAAGATAGGAAAGAGCACTATAGGAAATATCTCTTCCGTCACAAACTACCTGGTCATATTGGGTTCCCATTGGATTCAGACCTGTATAAATCACATTTTTATAATTTTGAGTAAAGAAGCGTAACAGCTGTTTCTCATATCGTCCCAGAATTACGATTCCGTCTACAGGAAATTGAGCAAGCTGTCGTGCCATATCGGGATTTGCAATATCCATGGCTGTAAATGACTGACGGATAAAATAGTTGCTCTTGAAGGCCTCCTGTTCAATCGCTTTTGCAATCTGTGAGAAGAATGGATCGGAAACAGCGGAATTACTTCTTGCATAAATACAGGCAATGGATTTGGGCGTTGTATTCTGAATTTGAGCTTTTTGTCCTAATTTGAGGCTTCGGGCTGTTGCATTGGGAGTATAACCGCTTTTGCGTACGATTTTCCATATACGTTCCTGAACTTCCGGACTTGCCGCTTTTGTATTTTTCTGGTTTATTACTCTGGAAACCGTAGAAACAGAGACATTTGCCTGCCTGGCAATTTCTTTTAATGTCATAATAACTCCCCGCAATCTTTTATACGACTATTTTCTAAAACTATGTGCAAAACAGAAAATCAGAGTCTTCTGTTTTAAAAAAGTCGTTAAGAACCCCGCCGGGGGGTTCTTAACGACTTTAATTATACAGTAAATTTATAAAAAAACCAATAAAAAGAAGGAAAACGTTTGCGTACTTTGAATGCAAAATCAACTCAAAGTTATTGATAAAAAAGTAAAAACTTATATAATTTTTGATAGAGTACATAAAACTAAAGTGGAGGTGCTTAAATTTATTTATGGGGAAAACATTGTATTTAGAGTGCTATTCAGGGATTAGTGGTGATATGACTGTCGGTGCACTTCTTGATCTGGGGGCGGATAAGGCAGTTTTGGACAGGGTACTGCAAAGTCTTCCTGTATCAGGGTTTCAGATAAAAACCGGCAAAGTGGTAAAATCCGGAATTGAAGCCTGTGATTTTGACGTTATGTTAGATAAAGATCATGAAAACCATGATCATGATATGAAGTATCTGCATGGTCATAATGAGAATACTGAGGGAGAGTCTGAGATTCATACACATGAACATGTTATTGCAGACCATGCATGTGCACATGAGAGAGAAACTGCACATTGTCACCATCACCATGAACATAGAGGGGTGAAAGAAATTGCGCATATTATAGAACATAGTGCAATGACTGACAATGCAAAAAAGATTGCTTTGAGAATATTTGAGATTCTTGCAAAAGCAGAGAGCAAGGCACATGATGTGCCTGTGGAGCAGGTACATTTTCATGAAGTCGGGGCAGTTGATTCCATTGTAGATATTGTATCTGTGGCAGTCTGTCTGGATAATCTGGATATTACGGATGTAGTTGTACCTGTACTTTATGAAGGCTGCGGAACTGTCCGCTGTCAGCATGGAATTTTACCAATTCCTGTTCCTGCAGTTGCGAATGTGATAAGCGAAAATCATTTGTGTATAAAGGTGACAGCTGTTGAGGGGGAACTTGTAACACCTACAGGTGCTGCTATTGTGGCAGCAATAAGAACGAAAGATAAGCTTCCGGAGGAATTTGAAATAAAGAAAATAGGGATTGGAGCCGGAAAACGTCAGTATGAATGTCCCGGAATCCTCAGAGCAATGATTATTTCTTAGAAAACGTTTGCGCAGATTCCAGGCAAATTTGCATGGAATTCGTTGATTAAAAAAATTTTATCTACTATAATAAATACAACAATAAAGGTAACGAGCTGGATAATAAATGAAAGGAAGTAAAGCAATATGGGACATAGTTATTATAGCTATACAAAGGAAGAGTTAGTGGGTAATGGACCGAAGCTTCCGGTAATTGTTATGGAAGACAATGCAGAAGTATTTCATTCTATGGCAGTTGAAATGGTGGATGAGATCAGAAAACATAACGAAAATGGAGAAAAAACAGTATTTATCTGTCCTGTAGGTCCTGTAGGACAGTATCCATATTTTGTAGATATGGTTAATGAGCAGAATATCAGCCTGAAAAATGTATGGTTTATTAACATGGATGAATATCTGGATGATGAGAAACAATGGATTTCAAAAGATCATCCGTTAAGCTTCAGAGGCTTCATGCAACGTACAGTTTATGATAAAGTTCGCCCGGAATTGGTAATGCCGGAAGATCAGAGAGTATTTCCGGATCCGAATCATCCGGAATATATTTCTGAACTGATTGAAAAACTGGGGGGCGTTGATATCTGTTTCGGTGGAATTGGAATTAATGGTCATGTAGCATTTAATGAAGCAGATCCATCCCTTACAAATGAAGAATTTCTTGCTCAGAAAACCCGTGTTCTTAAGATTACAAAAGAAACAAGAACAGCTAATGCGATTGGTGATTTTAATGGAGCTCTGGAAGACATGCCTCATTATTGTATTACCATTGGAATTAATGAGATTTCACATGCAAGGAAGATTCGTCTGGGATGTTTCAGAAACTGGCACCGGGCAGTAGTACGAAGAGCAGCATATGGAGAAGCAACTTCTGATTTCCCGGTATCTCTTCTTACATCACATCCGGACATCAATCTGAAGATCACAGAGTTTGTTGCAGCACTTGATTGATAAGATAAGTAACAGACAACAGAAAGAAGGAAGAACATGAGCGTTCGAATCATAAATGGAAAAGTATATAAAAATGGAGCTTTTTCAGAAGAAGAGCTTGTTCTGAAAGAGGGAAAAATCGTTTCTGCTCAAGATGGAGATGCAGAAGAAGTCTATGATGCAAAAGGAAACTATGTAGTACCGGGGTTTATAGATGTACATACTCATGGTGGCGCAGGGGTAGATGTGAATGCGGCTGATCAGCAGGGATTCGAAAAGATCGGACATTTTTTTGCCACACAGGGAACCACATCATGGCTTTCATCTATACTGACAGACACAAAAGAACAGACTTTGAAGACCATAAAAGAGGCTGTGAAACATCAGGAGGCACAGAAGAACGGACATGAAAATTGTGCAGATCTTCTTGGTATTCATCTGGAAGGACCATTCCTTTCACCGGAATATAAAGGGGCTATGCCGGAACATTTACTGATTTCTCCTGATCTGGATCTTCTGAAAGAATATCAGGAAGCAGCAGGTGGAAATATCCGTTATATTACTGTTTCACCAGAAGTAAAAGGAGTGCCGGAATCAATTAAAGGAATGATTGATCTTGGTATGAAAGTTGCGATCGGTCATTCTGGTGCGGATTATGAGACTGCATGGAAATGTATCAATGAGGGTGCCGTATCAGCTACGCATACATTTAATGCCATGAAACTTCTTCATCAGCATTTTCCGGCTATTATGGGAGCAGTTCTGGAATCTGATATCTATTGTGAAGCCATCTGCGATGGACGCCATCTGCATCCGGGAACCGTTCGTTTCCTTCTGAAGATGAAAGGCCTGGATAAAGTGATCGCCATAACAGATTCTATTATGGCAGCTGGACTTCCGGATGGAGAATACATGCTGGGAGTCAATCCGGTTATTGTAAAAGATGGAGACGCAAAACTGAAATATGGAGATTCCAGAGCAGGAAGTACACTTACGACAGGATGTGCACTTAAGAATCTGATTAAATTTACAGGAAGACCTCTTGAAGAGATATTACCGCTTCTTACATGCAATCCGGCTAAGATGCTGGATGTATATGACAGGATTGGAAGTCTTGATACCGGAAAAGATGCGGATGTGGTTATTCTGGATAAAGAGTATTCCGTCGTTGATACATTTGTAAAAGGTAGAAAAATAGAATTATAAGGAGAAAAGATTATGCCATTAATACCATTAAGACCATTACTGGAAACTGTAGATAAATATCACTTTGCTCAGGGCGCTTTTAATGTAAATGCAGTAGCTCAGGCAAAAGCAGCGATTGAAGTTCATGAGATGTTCCGTTCCGCAGCGATTCTTCAGGGTGCAGACCTTGCAAATGGATTTATGGGCGGAAGAACAGATTTCCAGAATGCTACTTTGGAAGATAAAAAAGTCGGTGCAAAAAATATTGCAGATGCTGTAAAGAAATATGCAGAAAATTCTCCGATTCCGGTTGTTCTTCATCTGGATCATGGTAAAAATTTTGATTCCTGCAAAGCGGCTATTGAAGGTGGTTATACTTCTGTTATGATTGATGGATCCAGTCTTCCATTTGATGAAAACGTGGAACTGACCCGTGAAGTTGTTAAATATGCACATGAGAGAGGTGTTTCCGTAGAAGGTGAACTCGGTGTTCTGGCCGGCGTGGAAGATCATGTATTTTCAACTACTTCTACTTATACCAATCCTCTGAAAGCTATCGAGTTCTTTAAGAAAACAGGTGTTGATGCACTTGCAATTTCTTATGGAACCATGCATGGTGCATCCAAAGGAAAAAATGTCAAATTACGAAAAGAGATCGCTATTGCCATCAAGGAATGTATGATGCATGAAGGCATTTTCGGGGTACTGGTATCTCATGGATCTTCAACTGTACCAAAATATATTGTAGATGAGATCAATGCACTGGGTGGAAATATCCAGAATGCTTACGGAATTTCTATTGACGAACTGAAAGCTGCAATTCCATGCGGAATCGGCAAGATCAATGTAGATACAGATATCCGTCTTGCTGTTACAAGAAATATGAAAGAATTCTTTGCAAATCATCCTGAAAAGAGAGAAAGCCAGTCTATTGGCGAGGTATATCGTCTTCTGGAAGCAAAGAAAGAGCAGTTTGATCCACGTGCATTCCTGACACCTATCATGGACACTGTTATGTACGGTATTATTCCGGATGAGGATGTTGCTGCTCTTATGGCTGTAGTTGAAAAGGGGGTAAAAGAAGCGATTGGTACTCTGATCGTAGAATTTGGCTCTTATGGAAAGGCTCCTCTGGTAGAGATGGCAAGCCTGGATGAAATGGCAGAACGCTATCGTAAGGGACTCTGATCAAAAAGGGTATATAAATGTATATATTGACTGCACTGGTGGCTTTTGCGGGAAGTTTTGTACAGAGCAGCAGTGGATTCGGTTATGCGATCATCTGTATGGCTATATGGCCCATGTTCATGCCTTTTTATACAGCCTCCATACTGGAAGCCATTGCAGCTTTCTTTATGGTAATTTACATTGCTGTAAGGCTGTGGAAGTTTATTGACTGGAAACTCCTTCTGCCGCCTGTGATCATGGCTACAGTAACCAGTTTTCTGGGTGTGAACACGCTGATGGCTCTGGATGAAGATGTTCTGTCGAAAATCATGGGAACAGTACTTCTGATTCTGGCTGTATATTTTATCTTCTTCAGCAGTAAAGTTCATCTGAAGGCCAGCCTTGTTTCCGGTCTGGCTGCCGGTGCGATCAGTGGTTTTTGTGGAGGACTTTTTAACATCGGAGGTCCGCCCATGGTAGCATATTTTCTTTCTGTAACAGATGATAAAGAAAAATATAATGCTACACTTCAGATGTTTTTTACAATCAATACGATCAGTATTTTTCTGATTCATGTATTTCAGGGTCATGTATCGGGATCTATGCTGCCTTTAGTTGGAGCAGCACTGGCAGGAACAGCGGTTGGGACAGCAGGCGGAATGTTTTTGTTTCGACGACTTACTATGGCCGGAATCAAAAAAACAGTATATATTTTTATGATATGTGCTGGAAGCTATCTCCTTTTGTCGTGAGTTTTTATGGAGAGTATGAGCAGACAGCGAAAGCGGATGGCAGATATTCGCTTGTTAATATTGTTAAAGAGAAAGGTAAGAATCTTATGAAACATATTTATCTGAATTTAAAAAGATTTGATGTCCCAGTGGAATTCGGAGGTGTAAACCGTCTGGCTCCAGTTGCTGACTGGGCATCCTGTATCGTAAAAAATACACAGGAGGAATTAAAAACATATGATCCTACTGAAGTAGAATTTGGTATGTATTTTCCAGAGGTGCATCTTCTGAATGCAGTGGCTGCAAAAACAGAAGGAAGCCCTGTTCAGATTGGATGCCAGAGTGTATTCAGAGCAGATACTGCAGTTGGTGGAAATTTTGGTGCATTTACTACAAACAGACCGGCTTCAGCTATGGTTGCTGCGGGATGTGAGACTACTATTATCGGACATTGCGAAGAAAGAAATGACAAAGCAGGAATTCTCGCAGAAGCAGGTGTTACAGATACAGATGCTGTAAATCGTCTTCTGAATCAGGAAATCAAATGTGCGATTGAAAGAGGAATGAAAGTTCTTTACTGCATTGGTGAAAAGAGTGAGGAACAGGAGCAGTGGCAGGAAGTTCTTGGAAAACAGCTTGAAATTGGTCTCAAAGATGTAGATACTTCAAAAGTTGTGATTGCATATGAACCAATCTGGTCCATAGGACCGGGAAAAACACCGGCAGGTAAAGAATACATTACCAAAATTGCAAAATTTGTAAAAGAAAAGACAAATGGTATGGACATTGTATATGGCGGTGGTCTGAAACAGGATAACGCAGAAATGCTTGCTTCCATTGATGAGATTGATGGTGGTCTGATCGCACTGACAAGATTCCAGGGTGAGATTGGATACTATCCGGAAGAGTACCTTGAAATTATCCGTCTCTATATGGGTAGAGAAAATAATAAATAAGCATATATAATGAAGGGAGATTTACTATGAAACTTGATTTTGAGTATGGACAGGGAACCATGGCGGCTGAGCTGCCGGACAATACTGATGTATTTATTCCAGGAGAGACTGTAAAAGATCCGGCTTACATTCCGGAAGATCAGCTTGAGGCTGCTTATCTGGAAAGCCTGGCTCATCCTATTGGAATGCCTACTTTAACAGAACTGGCAGGACCTGGAAAAACAGTTACTATCGTTGTTCCGGACCGTGTAAAAGGCGGAGAGCAGGCTACCAGCCACAGAAAATTAAGTATTAAATATATTTTAAAAGAATTATATGCTGCAGGTATTGAAAAGAAAGATATTCTTTTTATTATTTCCAATGGACTTCATCCAAGAAGTACAGAAGCAGATGCAAAAGCTATCTTTGGCGAAGAATTATTCAATGAATTCTGGCATACAGGACAGATTATCAGCCATGACAGTGAAGATCAGGAACATATGATATATCTTGGAACCACTCACAGAGGTGATCCGGTATACATGAATAAATATGTATTTGAATGTGATATTCCAATTCTTATCGGTCATGTACAGGGAAATCCTTATGGCGGATATTCAGGTGGATACAAACACAGTGCAACAGGTATCACTAACTGGAGATGTATCGCAAGTCATCATGTACCGTCTGTTATGCACAGAGATGATTTTACACCGGTTAATGGTGGAAGTCTGATGCGTAACAAGTTTGATGAGATCAGTATGCATATGGAAGAAAAAATGGGACATCCTTTCTTCTGCTGTGATGCAGTACTGGATACACAGTCCAGACAGATCGCAATCTATTCTGGTTATGCCAAGGAAATGATGCCAATCAGCTGGAAACTTGCTGACAAGAGAACTTATGTACATTGGGCAGAAAAGAAATATGATGTACTCGTATTTGGTATGCCACAGAATTTCCATTATGGTGATGGAATGGGAACCAACCCGATCATGATGATGCAGGCTTTAAGTGCACAGGTGCTTCGATTCAAGAGAGTTATGAGTGATAACTGTGTAATCATCTGTTCATCTATATGTAATGGATATTTCCATGATGAGCGCTGGCCATATTTAAGAGAATTATATGATCTGTTCCAGCATGATCATATGAATACTCTGCCGGATATGAACCGTCTTGGTGAGTATTTTGCTACAAATGAAGAATATATCCGTAAATATCGTTATACAAATGCATTCCATCCATTCCATGGCTTTTCTATGATGTCCTGCGGACATATTGCAGAAATGAATACCAGTGCAATCTATATTGTAGGTGCTGAGGAACCAGGATACGCAAGAGGAATGGGATTAAAAACAAGAGCTACATTTGAAGAAGCACTGGAAGATGCCAAGAAGAAATATGTTGGTCAGGAACCTAATATCCTGGCATTGCCAATGACATTCAAAAAAGCAGCTGTACATCTTTGCATGAAAGATCCTGCACAGGATTGCATGGATGAATATGGACATCGCCATCCATGTTGCTGCTGATATAATTTCATTATATAGTAGGGTATAGTATTTATAATATAGAGCATCCCTGTCCAGAGTTGTTTTTATGTTTCTGACAGGGGTGCTTTGTTATATCACTGGCATTTTTATACTGAAAGAGAGAATTTGGGATATGAAAGAAAATACAGCTTTAAGAAAAAGAATTTTAGCAGCATTGTTTCTTGCAATCGGACTGATCCTTCCATTTATCACAATGCAGATACCGACAGTAGGGAAAATGCTTTGCCCGATGCACATACCGGTGTTATTATGTGGATATATCTGCGGATGGCCATATGGCTTGCTTATTGGGATTATTACACCTCTTTTAAGAGGAGTGTTGTTCGGAATGCCGGCAATTTTTCCGAATGCCTTCTGTATGGCGTTTGAACTTGCCACTTATGGGCTGGTGGCAGGAATTTTATCAGAAAAAATGAAAAAAGATATAAAATCCCTGTATATTTCACTCATAGCAGCAATGCTGTGTGGACGGATCGTATGGGGACTGGTTTCAGCAGCAGTATATGCATTTACAGGAGGAATCTTTACCTGGGAACTGTTTCTGATGGGAGGATTTATAAATGCATTGCCGGGAATTCTGATCCAGCTTGTTCTGATCCCGGCCCTGGTAGAACGTTTATATAATATGGAAGGAACAGTAGAATGGAATTAAAGGCACGCTGCAAAGAAAGATTTGAACCGGTAGTTCAGGCAATCAGACAATTGCAGAAAGAGAAGGAAGGATTGGATGAGCCTCTGATCGTTGCAATTGATGGCAGGTGTGGAAGTGGGAAAACTACATTGGGAGAATATCTGGAGCAGGTATTCGACTGTAATCTGTTCAGAATGGATGACTTTTTTCTGCGCATGGAACAGCGTACGCCGCAGCGTCTGAAAGAAACAGGAGGAAATGTGGATTATGAGCGGTTTGAGGAGACGGTATTAAGACCGATCTTTCAGAAGCAGACAGTTTTTTATCAGCCGTTCAGCTGCCGGAAATGGAATCTGCTGGAGGGATATCCTGTTCCTTATAAAAAACTCAATATTATAGAGGGTTCCTACAGTATGCATCCATACTTTAAGAACCCTTATCAACTTCGTGTATTTTTAAATATTTCTCCCAAAGATCAGATGGAAAATATAAAAAAGCGCAATGGCCCGGAAAAGGCAAAACAATTTCAGAATATGTGGATCCCAAAGGAGGAAGCCTATTTTAAGAAATTCCATGTGATGGATGGTGCAATACAGGTCATGTGGAATCTGAAAACTGAAAAATAAAAGATTATTCTATCAGAGAAATCTCAAGATGATATGCTTTTTCTTTTCCGGATTCCAGCGTGAGGATTCCATGTTTATGCGCAAAAATATCATCATCCTGGTGAAAAATGCCGGAACCGTTCCAGGGCTCCAGACAGAGAAACGGAGCCTTTCCTCCGGCCGGTGTCCAAATTGCAAGGGATTCAAAATCAGGATAATATACGGAAACACCTTTTCCTGTAATTGCATTTACGAAAGAAACATAGTGTGAATTCGTGTGTTCAAAGAAAACAGCATCCTGATCAAACATGGAAATTGTGAGAGGAAGTGTGTTGCCTTCTGCTTTCTGGGATACTTTGTGATTAAAATTAAATTCCAGATTCTTTATATCATATTCATAAGAAATAAAATTCTCTTCTTTTTCAAATCTTAAAATACAATTTTCAATATTTTCTCCATTATTGACCGGACACATGAAACCGGGATGTGCACCAATATGATAATACATAATGTCGGAATCTTTGTTTATTACTCTATAGTCCATAGACAGAGTACTGCCATTCAGATGATATGACAGGTAAAGTTCAAAATCATAAGGATAATGTTTTAATGTTTCTTCATTTGCTTTAAGTAAAAAAGTGACGGAATTTTCAGTCTGTTCTGTTACTTCAAATTCAGATTCTTTACAAAAACCATGTTTGGGCATCTGGTATATATGATCCTTGATAACAGTTTCTCCGTTGCGGACATTTCCTACAGTCGGAAAAAGAAGCGGAGAAGATCGAAGCCAGTAAGCGGGATCAGAATTCCATACGTATTCATTCCCTGATGGATTGGAATAGGAATTTAATTCGGCACCAAGTGTGTTTAAAAGTACATGATAATTGTCAGATTGTAATTTAATCTGCATAGTAAAACCCTCCCTGATAAATACATAATAGTAATATGCTGCATAAAACAAGCGTATCATAAAAACACTGTAATGGAATAGAAATTTGGACAAACGTTTGGGGATGAAAGATAGAGGGTGGAGTTGATTTATGTTTAAATGCAAAACTTTTGTTCCTACAAAAATATAAAAATCAATAGTTTTTGGATTGTAATCCAAAAACTATTGATTTTTATATCGCTTTTGGAATATAATTAGTAAAAAAGAAGGGAGCATTATTATGATTATAGAAAGAAAAGAATATTTAGAAAAACTGATAGCCTG
>CAJLTE010000098.1 GCA_905209435.1 uncultured Blautia sp.
TAAAAAGAGTTTCCTTAATACGGTCTGTTGTTGGTCGTGTCTCATTTCCGGGAATGGTTTTTAAGTTTAATCTACGTGCTTTTCCTGCTATGACTCTCATTTCAGATTTAATCTCCAATCCAGATCACCGCGGGCCAGTCCAAGGATCAGAAGTTCCGCAGTGGCAATATTTGTAGCAACCGGAATGTTGTACTGGTCGCAGCGTTTGACAATGCTCATGATATCCGGCTCTACCGGGTCCATCATGACAGGGTTATAAAACAGGATCACCATATCCAGATCCTGACGCTCTACCATCTCCATAAACTGCTTGTCTCCGCCTATACTTCCGGCAAGAAACTTGTGAACGTGAAGACTGGTTGCTTCCTCAATTCTTCTTCCTGTTGTTCCGGTTGCATATACTTCATGTTTGGCAAGGATATTCTTGTATGCAATACAGAAGTCTTCAATCAGAACTTTCTTACTGTTATGCGCAATAATTCCTAAATTCATAATTCACCTCTCCATTCTGCCCTTGGGTTACATCCCTTTTTCCCCTTTATATAGGTAAAATCATATAACTCTGTAACTGATTCTAGCATAACGCCCAAAAAAGTGCAATTTAATTCATGTAAATTCATGAAAAATTAATATTTTCCCCGGCGTTACTCCATATACTCTATTCTTCCCAGCTGTTTCCTGTAGTATAATCAATTTCAATTCCCGGCTGTATGTTATAAACAAAAACATGGAAAGATATCTTCTGGTCTTTAACGGATTCGGCTTCCATTTCCACACCCCGGGCTACCAGTTCATCTCCCTTAAAAAACGGAGTTACACGATACATGCAGGGATTTCCTGTACTGTGCACGTAATCTGCAACCTCATTTTCAAAAGGAAGCATTCCCGTCACATTGAGATATCTGGTTCCTGTGATAAGATTTTTCCTGTTTGCATTCTCTCCAGTCAGCTGATATCCGATAAGATGGCAGCGATTATACAGATACCTGCCATCTACATTTTCATATTTTACAGTATGCCATCCTGTAGGCTTCACCATTCCGATCGCTCCTCGCTCTTCATCAGGCATCAGCTCCGGTGTGACCTTGGATTCTGCATAACCACAGCGCCCCAGGGAATCCAGTTCACTATAAAATTCGTATGCAGGTCCTGCGCTTTTTTCATCAGAAAAAGAGGGTATATTTCCATTGATCTCCACATATGGACTGCCGCTGTATTCCGGAATCTGATCCAGAGAAACAGATTCTGTCTGCCCTCCTGTCTTCGTCTGAGATTGTTTCAGTAATCCTGTCACTGCATCGGAAGCAGATTCCGAAATATTTTCCCAGAGGATCTGTGCATTTTCTTCTATATATGTAAGAAATACCTGTCCGAAGATCCGGCTTTGATCTTTTACCTCTTTCAGGCTCCGCGGCGGCATCCAGCCATTACATACTGCAAGGATGACACACAGGATAATGGCTGTGAGTATTTTTCGCCTGGGCTGTTTTTTTCGTTTATATTTTCGCTTGTATGTAGGATAACGCTTCTTTTTCACGGGACCCCCTTACTTTTTTTGTTTGACAGATATTATATGTGATGCAGAGATTATTATAACCGCAATTCCAGTCAAAAAGCAACCATACATTCGGTTTTTACTGCGGTATAATTTATGAACAGAAATATTTTTATATGTTAAATTTCCTTTAACTGCCAGTGTATTATTTTATGGTTTTCACATACTAGCAATGTAACATCAAACCAAATAACAACCAAGGAGGAAATGAATTATGCCAAGTAACACTTCTTCTAACAAAGCAGTTGTACCGGAAGCAAAGGGCGCACTTGACCGTTTCAAATATGAGGTAGCAAACGAGCTGGGTGTTCCGCTTACAGACGGATACAACGGAAACCTGACTTCCAAACAGAACGGATCCGTAGGTGGATATATGGTCAAAAAGATGATCGAAGCACAGGAACGCCAGATGTCCAGCGGCTCCCAGGGCGGCCAGCAGTACTAAATCTGTACGCGCAGGTAGATCTATTACTATGCTGAGTTGATCTAAGCTCATGCAAAAAAGATGCTGTCTGACAGAACTGAAAAACTGCCAGACAACATCTTTTTATTTTATATAAGATCCAAAAGTCTTAAAATCCTATATTCATTTACAGCAATTCCTGTACTTTTCGATATACAACCTCTGCAAATTTCTTATGTCCTGCTGCATTCAGATGTTCCTGATCTGCGTCACAGCAATGTACATAGGATGCTGCCGGAAGGAAACTGATATGACGTTCAGCTGCGATTTTTTCATAAACAGGCTGCAGATTTCTGGAAACGATCACAGACTCTCTGGAAAACTCCTGGTCATATCCTTCCTGCCATACTTTTTCTCCCAGATAGATGGGAGACATGAGAAGGACTTTCGCTCTTGGTGCGTATTCCTGGATCTGATCCAGCAGTCTTGTGATTTCCTTTCCAATTACATCTGCGGATGCTCCAAAAACAGTTTTGCAGTCATTGGTTCCCAGCATTAGAGTGATCACATCCGCCTGGGCATGTGTTTCCAGAAGTGTGGGAAGAAGTGCAGTTCCTTTTCTTCCGTCGCGGAGCGGATCTTCGAAAACCGTTGTTCTTCCGCACAGTCCTTCCTCGATCACGCGATATTCTTCTTTATTCAGTTTTTCCTGGAGAAGGCTTGTCCAGCGTACTCCCCACGGTAGTCTCTCTCTGCTCTCTCCGTCATATCCCCATGTATTGGAATCTCCAAAGCATAATATCTGTTTCGTTTTACTATATCCCTATCTATTTAGTATGTTATTACTTAAATGAATAATAACATGCTATTTGGAATTGGTCAAATATGCAAAAGAAATAGCCTGCTATAGACATTCTCTATAACAGGCCAATATATATCTTTTAAAATACTGTTCGATGAAGATTTTGTTTACAGTCCGATAAATCCTGTAACATCTCCGTTAATCACATAATGTGCACCATTATCTTCGGGTTTAATGTAGATTTTGAGATCTTTCAGTTCAGAAGCTTTTTTGCCCATATCCTCTGTCCAGATCTTTTTGATCCTGTCAGCAACCTCTGAAGTATGTATCTCTTTGCCCCAGTACTGAACATATACTTCTGTCACTGGCTCAGCTTTCTTAGCTGCTGTTGTCTTAGCAGCCGTCTTGGTTGTTGTTTTCTTAGCTGCAGTTGTTTTTCGTGTTGTTGTCTTCTTGGCAGCGGTTTTCTTAGCTGGCTCTTCTGATTTTACAGCTGTTGTTTTCTCTTCAGCAGATTTTACTTCTGCTGTTTTTTCTTCTACTGGTTTCTCAGCGGCAGGTTTTACCTCAGCTGTCTTCTCAGCTGCTTTTGTTTCTACAGAAGCTTTTGCATCGTCTGTCTTCGTTGTCTCAGCCTTAACGGCTTTCTCTTCGGATGCGGTTACTACAGATTTTGCAGGAGTCTCGCTTATTGAAGCCGTTTTTACAGTTGTCTTGGTTGCAGCTTTCTTTGTTCTAGCCATGTTTATAGCCTCCTTACAAGGGATTTGTTAATCTTTTCTCATGCAATACAATACTACGATTTGAAAGTTTTGTAAAGAAAAGTTTCAAAAGTCTATTAGTTAAGGCTGTAATTTACAGCATGTACACGATAAGTTACACTGCTTTTACTATATGTCCAGTTATGACGCAGCAGACAATTATGATGACGTCCGTCCCCATCCAGATTACACTCTATCACTTTAAATGAATCACTGTAAACTTCTGTAACGATAGCCGAATGTCCATTATTATTGATGCGCACATAGTCTCCTACCTGAACATTATTATCATATATTCTCTGAAGGCCTGATACTCTCTGCCCTTCCCAGATATCATAAAATACTTTTCTTGCAAACCCATCACACTGGATAGCCCCGTCAAACTTATTGCAATCATACTCGCCATTACCTGGTATCGGATCAATTCCGCTCTGAGTTCCGTGATGTTTGCATGGAACATCACTGATCGTATCCTGAAATCTTTCAGGAGCTCCGCTGCTGTCCAGATTATCTGTCAGATCTGAATAACTGTTTACAACATGGTTCCAAAATTTCCCATCAGGAAATTTGATTTTTTCATCTTCAATTCTCTGCTGCAGATTTTTCTTTTTAATAACAGTAAGATTAACAATTACCGGCTTCGCTGCATTATAAAACGTTGTACTTTTTGTAGTAACTGTGATCTGCACTTCTCTCTGAATATCGTTTTCTTGCCATTCCTTCAAAGTAACCGTTCCATCAGAAGCTACCGATGCAATAGCACTGTTGCTGCTGGAATAAACCAATGTTGCATTCTGATCTGCTTTTGCCCCGAGATTGAATGCTCCATCATAGATCTTACGTTCCTGCTGCTGTACACAGCTGACAGATGGAGTTCCTTTTACCGTAGTGATCGTCAGTTTCCTGGTTGCCGGAGCATAGGAAGAAGAT
This sequence comes from uncultured Blautia sp., assembly GCA_905209435.1. Next base: position 4,452 of record CAJLTE010000098.1, read on the forward strand.
TTCGCTGCAGTGATCTGGATTGTAACTTTTCCAAGCTTCTTTGCCTTTTTAAAGTTCAAATTACCTTTGGAATCCACAGAAACAATACTGGTATCTAAGGACTTATAAGTAAGTTTCCCACCTTCTGAAGGAACTTTGGCACCAAGAGATTTCATTGTAGTGGAATACGCTATTTTTGCCCCATTCTTTACAGCAGTGGTAATATTCTGTCTTTTCAGCACATTAATCTTAATTGCAATATTCTGTGCCTGATAATGTTTGGTCGCCGCAACTTTTACAGTAACTGTTGCCACTCCCTCTCCATTAAGCATAATCTTGCTATTTTTTACAGATGCAATTTTTGCATTAGTGGTTGAATATGTCACTTTTGCAAATTCTTTTTTTCCTGAAACACTGATTTTGTAGGATTTGCCTTTGTCTGTATAAAGTTTTGTAATACTTCCTGGTGTAACTTTTACCGGCTGTTTTGCTTTGCTGATCTTATAAGCTATTTTTTTTGTACCTGTAAAATTGCCCTTTCCTGTGATTTGTAAGGTTGCTGTTCCAGGTTCTTTATTATTAAGATATTTATATGTATAATCTTTTTCATTCTGTAATGAGATCATTCCGGCCGCATTGGCTTTCGGCATATAAATAGAAAATGCGGGAGTTTTTGCCTGTCCATCCCAGGTGTAAATCGTTGTCTTCAAATTAACTTGAACTTTACCGTCAAGACTGCATGCTTTGATGGTAAAATATTTAGAAACAGAATCTTTGTAACTTCCCTTTCCTGTGATTTTTGCAACAGCTTTTGTTCCCGTTTTTGTATTATTAGAATAAGTTACTGTATAATCTGTGCCGCTTTTTAATGTTGTATTTCCAAGTTTAACAGTTACACCTGGCTTCTGCGGACTTCCATTGTAAGTTGCGGTTTTTACAGTTACCTTTGCCGTTTTGATGCTCTTTCTAACTACTGGTTTTGAAGCAACTACCTTTAAAGTGATACATTTACTGTTCGTTGGCATGGTCGTATATTTTTTGCCTGAGCTGTCTGACATGGTAAATGGAAGTTCTATAGAGCACTTCAGGTTCGGGATCGTTTTCAGTGTTTTAAGATTATCCATATAGTACAGCATATATCTTGCATCATTGACGCTAGATGTATTAAACTTACTGAGGTTTAGAGATTCCAGGCTGCTACAGGAGTTAAACATATATCCCATCTTTACCACTTCAGAAGTATTGAAATGGCTCACGTCCACAGCTTTTAACGCATAGCAGCGTGAAAACATTCCTTCCATAGATTTTACTTTTGATGTGTTAAATTCAGAAACATCCAGAGAAGTCATTTTTTTAAGCTCGCCAAACATAGAATTCATATCTACTACCTTGGATGTATCAAAATTTTTAATATTGAGGCTTGTTAAAGACTCATTTCCATAAAACATGAAATACATATTCTGTACATTAGAAGTATTAAAACTGTTCAGATCCAGAGACTTGAGCTTGCTCATAGTACAGAACATTTTGCCCATATCTTCTACATTTGATGTATTAAAGTTTCGTACATTTAACTGTGTAAGACTTTCGCACCGTTCGAACATACCGTTCATATATACAACATTTGCTGTATTGAAATTACTGACATTCAACTGTGTAAGGCTTTCACAGCAATAAAACATCTCCTCCATAGTCGTAACATTCGCTGTATTAAATCTACTGACGTCCAACTGTTTAAGATTCCGACATTCACGGAACATTCCGCTCATCCTTGTCACTCTGGAAGTATTAAAATTCCGGACATTCAGCTGTGTAAGGCTTTCACAGCCTAAAAACATGCTATTCATATCATTAACTTTTGAAGTATCAAATTTACTGACATCCAGAGTTTTTAATTTACTGCAATTTCGGAACATTCCCTGCATATGAGATACATTTCCGGTTTTCAATGAACCAGTATCCAGCCGTGTAAGGCTTTCACAATCTGAGAACATAAAGGCCATGTCTGTCACCTTACTGAAATCACAGTTTTTAAAAGTGATCCTGGTAAGATTCCTGCATCCCTTAAACATAGCTCTTGTCTTTGTGATTCCGGAAATTTCAACTATGGCTGTTTTAATATCATCCTGCCATTTACTCCAGCCCCTTTCTGCATCCCAATAATAATCTGAGGTATCATAGTCACCGTTTCCTTTTAATGTAAGACATCCGGATGTATCAATTGACCAAGCAATATCTCCGGTGATTCCTCCATCCATCATGCTTGCGGAAGCACTTACAGCATCTTCTTCTCCATCAGAAAAGTCATCACTTTCTGCCATTTCTTCTGTTTCCGGTTCTTCCGAAAGATTTTCAGTGTCCTCCGACATTTCTATATTATCCGCTTCTTCCGGCTCTTCTTCTAATTCCTGTTCTGTGCTATCAGGTAATTCTGCTGCTTCATCGTCTGCTGAGATTCCATCTTCAAAAATATCTTCCTCAGAAAAACTTTCCTCTGGACTGTCAGTCTCCTCATTTACATTTTCCTGGACTGTTTTCGGTTCTGTCTCTGAAGCCATGGTTATCCCTGCATTGCCAAAGATCATAGACCCTGATAAAACGACACACAGAAGTTTTTTGATCATTTTTCTCCTCATCCTGTTTTCTCCCTTTTTCTTTTTATACTAAAACGAAGTTCTGATTCTTCGCTTTGCTCCATCCAATTAGATCCCCAGATTTTCCAGTTCTTCACTCATATACCCTTTGAGATGCTCCTTTAAAGCCTTATGCTGAGGCAGGATAAGATCAAAATCCAGTGCCAGGATCTCACCAGCTGCTTCACTTGCATTCTTCAGGATTCCCGCATCATTGTAGATATCACCGATCTTAAATTCCATCAGTCCGCTCTGGCGGATACCGAAAAGATCTCCTGGGCCCCGAAGCTTCAGATCTTCTCCGGCTATATAAAATCCATCATTGGATTCATTGAGGATCTTCAGACGTTTAGAAGTATTTTCTTCATTATTTCCCTGGATAAAAATGCAGTAAGACTGATGCTCTCCACGCCCTACACGGCCCCGAAGCTGATGAAGCTGGGCAAGCCCGAAACGTTCTGCATTTTCCACCATCATAACGGTAGCATTTGGCACATTCACTCCAACCTCCACAACTGTGGTAGATACCAGTACCTGGATCTCGCCGGAAGCAAACGCCTCCATGATCCTGTTTTTCTCTTTTGGCTTCATCTTTCCGTGAAGGATTTCTACTTTGATCTCCCCCGGAAGGATCTCCTGAAGCTTTCTGGCATAATCTGTAACATTCTCTGCCTCCAGGCCTTCGCTCTCTTCCACCATAGGACAGATCACATAAGCCTGCCTTCCCATCTGCACCTGCTTTTCAATAAAAGAATACGCCTTGGGACGGTAGGAAGTTCCTACTACGCAATTCTTGATCGGAAGTCTTTTTGCAGGAAGCTCGTCAATGATCGAAATATCCAGATCTCCGTATAAAATGATCGCCAGTGTCCGGGGAATGGGGGTTGCGCTCATAACAAGTACATGAGGCGGATTTCCTCTGGTCGTCAGCGCTTCCCTCTGGCGAACGCCGAATCTGTGCTGCTCATCTGTGATCACAAGCCCCAGATTCTTATATTCCACCTTTTCCTGGATCAGGGCATGAGTTCCGATGATCACATTCACTTCACCGTCTGCAATCTTCTGATAGATCTCACGCTTCTGTCTGGCTGTGGTAGATCCTGTCAGAAGCACCGGATGGCAGGAAGCGATATTCTGTTCTTCCATCAGCCTCAGAAAGCCTTCGTAATGCTGATTTGCCAGAACCTCTGTCGGTACCATCAATGCACTCTGAAATCCATTCTCTGCTGAAAGTACCATAGCTAAAAATGCGATCACGGTCTTGCCGCTACCAACATCCCCCTGTACAAGCCTGGACATCAGCTTATGACCGCTCAGATCCCGTTCGATCTCATGCCAGACATTCTTCTGGGCTCCGGTCAGGTCATAGGGAAGCCCTTCTATGATTTCCTCGGTTGTCCATACTGGTTTCATTGGAAAAGTGTTTGGAGCCTCTTCTGTTTTCTCCTTCAAGAGCTGTATTGCCAGCACAAAAAGCAGAAATTCATCGAATACCAGACGTTTCCTGGCTGTGAGAAGCTCCTGCATATTTTTCGGGAAATGGATAGTCCGGATCGCATAATTGGCATCTGCGAGCTGATAGCGTTCCCGTATCTCCTCCGGCAGATATTCCCCATGGAGAGGCCTTGTATCCAAAATCTGATGGACCAACTTCGTGATCATCTTGTTGGAAAGTCCTTTCGTCAGACCATATACAGGCTGCATACTGTGAATGATCTCCTCATAAGCTGCCGGGGTAAAAATCTCCGGATGTTCCATCTGCGGACGGCCTTTTTTTCTGATGATCTTTCCTCTGAGGATAAACACACTGCCCTTTTTGAGTGTTCCCCTCAAATAAGGCGCATTGAACCAGGCAACCGGCAATCGGCCGCTTGCATCTGCCACAGTTGTTGTCAGAACCTGGAGATTGCGTATCTGGTTAATATAAATACCTGTTGCTATAGTGGCACGGATAGAGACTGTTTTGTCCTCCTCTGCTGATGCAATCTCCACAGGCTCCTCATATATATCGTAAGTCCGCGGATAATAACGGAGAAGCTCTTCCGCAGTCGTGATCCCGATCTTCTGGAAAAGCTTCTCTGTTTTATCACCCACGCCTTTTAATTCACGTAAAGGTGTCTTATCATTCATTTTTGTGCTCTTTATTCTACAGAAATCAGATAGTAGTAAATTGGCTGTCCACCCTGGTTCAGCTCAACCTCGCACTCCGGATATTTCTCGGTAAGAGAATCAGAAAGTGCCTCTGCATCTTCCTCAGATACATCTTCACCATAGTAAACACTGATGATCTCAGATTCCTCGTCAACCATCTCTGCTACCATCTCCTCCGCTACCTGAAGTCGATCTCTGCCTACTGCAAGGATACCTGCATCACCGATTCCCATGATATCTCCCTCATGGATTTCCTTGTCATCAATACGTGTATCACGGACTGCATAAGTAATCTGTCCGGTCTTCACTCTGGAAATCGCATCGGTCATGGAAGCAAGGTTCTCCTCGCTGCCCTTCTCCGGAACAAAGCTGATCATTGCGGAAATTCCCTGTGGGATTGTCTTGGTTGGTACTACAATAATCTCCTTGTCCTCAGTCAGATCTCTTGCCTGGTTAGCTGCAAGGATAATATTCTTATTATTCGGGAAAATATAAATTGTTTTTGCATTTACTTTCTCAATAGCATTGAGCATGTCTTCGGTACTCGGATTCATAGTCTGACCGCCTTCGATCAGATAATCTACGCCAAGCTCACGGAAAATCTGAGAAAGTCCCTCACCTACGGATACGGAAATAAATCCATGATCCTTTGGTGGTTCTTTGTTTTCTGCCTGTTCTTTTGCAAGTTTTTCCGCATCTTTGATCAGCTTTTCCTGATGTTCTTCTCTCATATTGTCAATCTTCATACGGGAAAGCTGACCATACGTGAGTGCGCGTTCAAAAGCCTGTCCCGGATGATTGGTGTGTACGTGTACCTTGACAATCTCATCATCAGCTACCAAAACAATGGAATCACCGATGGAATCCAGAAATTCACGGAAACGGTCGATCTCATCCTGTGGAAGCGGTTTTTCAAGAAGGATAATAAACTCTGTACAATATCCAAATTTGATATCTGCCTCTGCCTGAGGAGAAATCTTTGTGATCTTAGGAGCTGCTGCTTCAAACTGGGAATAATCCACTTCTTTTCCATGATATCCGTCGATGGCACCACGGAAAACTTCCAGAAGTCCCTGTCCGCCAGAATCCACAACTCCTGCTTCTTTCAGGACTGGAAGCATCTCTGGTGTTCTGGCAAGAGTTTCCTCTGCATGCTGAAAGATCCCGTCGAAAAAAGCATCCAGATCTTCTGCAGCATCAGCAAGCTCTGCTGCTCTGTCTGCTGCAGCTCTGGCTACAGTAAGAATGGTTCCCTCTTTTGGTTTCATAACTGCTTTGTATGCAGTTTCAACGCCTCGCTCCATAGCTGCGGCAATGGCAGGTGCATCCAGATCTGTAAGTTTACGCACACCTCTGGTAAATCCACGCAGAAGCTGTGACAGGATAACACCGGAATTACCTCTGGCTCCACGGAGGGAACCGGAAGAAATTGCCTTTGCCAGGGATTCCATATCCGGATCTGTAAGAGCACCTACTTCAGAAGCAGCAGACATGATGGTAAGCGTCATATTGGTTCCCGTATCTCCATCAGGTACAGGAAACACATTCAGTTCATTGATCCACTCTTTCTTCGCTTCCAGATTCTTTGCTCCGGACAGAAACATTCTGGAAAGTATTTTAGCATCTATGGTTTTGTTATTCACCACAAGTTCCTCCTCTAAAACTAATCTATTGCACGCACGCCCTCAACCATAATGTTGATCTTTTCAATCTCCATTCCTGTAAAGGCTTCGACTTTATATTTTACATTGTTGACAAGATTGTCCGCAATAGTACTGATATTCACGCCATATGCTACGATGACATGGAAATTCAGTCGGATCTTATTGTCATCAGTGATCTTAACACTGATACCATGTTTCAGACTGTCAATACGCAAAAGTTTAACCAGTCCATCCTTCATACTGATAGCTGCCATTCCAATGATACCAAAACACTCTACTGCCACACTGCCGGCATAAGTCGCAATGACATCCGTATCAATTACGATCTGACCCAATCCGGAATCTATACGTCCATTCATATGGTTACCTCCA
>CAJLTE010000099.1 GCA_905209435.1 uncultured Blautia sp.
ATTATGCATAATATTTCAAAAAATATTAAAGTCCGCTTCATGCAAAGATACTCCTCATAAAAATATCTCTCTGATTCCGGAACACAGAGTATGAATATCTGTGTCAGAACGAAAGAAACAGCAGGTGGCAGATGTAATCATTACAGTATATGAAAAAAAGAAAGCAATTCATACCGATTTATTGTATAATAGATTCTGCAAAATATCGAAGAAAGAATTTACGGAGATTGAGATGAAAAAGAAACGGACAAAACTGCTGGTTTTCTTTGCACTGGCAGGAATTTTAGTGCTTTTTTATATGATAGGAGAGTCTTATTGTGAGGGACTGTCCGGGGGGAGTAGTCTGAAAGAGAAGAATGAAGTTATGTGTAGATATAAATACGATATGATCGTAGACAGTCCGAATTCTTCTTTCTGGCAAGCGGTTTATGATTGTGCACAGGAATGGGCGCAGAAGAATGATGCAATTCTTGAACTGAGAGGCAGTGGAAGAGAGAGCGATTACAGTAAGCTTGATTATATGAATATGAGTATTGCTTCAAATTCAGACGGGATCATCCTGCAATACAGTGGGGAGCAGGGACTGGAAGCGAAGATAAATGAGGCTGTTCAGAAAGGAATTCCGGTTGTTACTGTAATGGGAGATGCAGTTCACAGCAAGCGTCAGAGTTTCGTGGGTGTCAGTGATTATCAGCTTGGAAGTGTCTATGGCGAAAAGGTAGCGGAATATGTGACTGAGGATACGGAAAGTATTCTTATTCTGTTGAAGAAAAATATTGATGATATGAACCAGAGCCAGATATATACACAGATTAGCAACGCAGTCCAGGCAAAGGCGGGTCCTTCGCAAAATATCCAGATAACAGGAAAAAATCTTCGCTTAACAGGGACTTTTGAGACAGAAGAAGCGGTAACAGATATTTTTCAGCAGAGAGATAAAGTACCGGATATTCTTGTGTGCATGGATGAAGAGACTACAGAATGCGCACGTCAGGCAGTACTGGACTTTAATCTTGCAGGAAAGGTTACGATCATAGGATATTACAGCTCTGAAGATATTCTTACAGCAGTGGAAAAGGGAGTGATCTCTGTTACCTGTGATGTGGATACAGAGCAGCTTGGCAGATACAGTATAGAGGCTCTGACAGCATATCAGAAAGATGGAAGGACCAATTCTTATTATAATGTGGATATTAATTTTCTGGACAAGGATGTAGTACGGGAAATGAGAAGGAAGGGGGTGTCCGGATGAAGCAGCTGCGCTGGAAAGATTTTTCACTGGTCAGTAAAATCGTTATAGAGGTGGGTATGATCGCAGTCCTTCTTTTTGCCATGAATATGCTTTTTTATGTGCGGATCAATAATTCCATGCAAAAGATGGATAATGTTTATGCCAGTAATGCAGAGCTTACCGAACTTTCACAGGTATTTGAGAAAGTACAGGATAATATGTATAAGTATCTTAAGGTTAAGAGTTCTCAGACACTTCTTGATTATTATCAGAATGAGGCAAAATACAGAAATGAACTTGAGAAACTTAATGAAGATAATATTAATGATCCCGTAAAGCTTCTGGAACGGAATATCCGGAAAATGTCGGAAACATATCTGGACTGTACTGCGGAAACGGTAGCTGCCAAACGAGGAAGGAACGTTGAGCAGTATAAGCGTAAATATGATGATGCAACAAAGCTTTACAGATATATCCAGTCATCTATTGACGAACTGAATAACCTGATGTTTCAGGAGAACTCCAGTACTTATGCAGTACTTCGTGCAGTGATGAGATATCTGGAGATAAGCAATTCAGTTATTATGATCATAATTGTAGCCGGTGGAATGCTTCTGCTCATCCAGGCCACCAGAAATATGTTTGTTCCCCTTTCCAATATGGCAGAGACAGCACAACTGGTAGGTCAGGGAAATTTCCATGTAAAGATGCACGATACAGATGCACAGGATGAACTGGGAACAGTAACCAGAGCGTTTAATACAATGGTAGAGAATCTTGATCTGTATATGGCAAGGACGAAAGCAAGTATGGAGAAAGAGCAGCAGATGATGGAGAGGGAGCTTCTTATGGAAAATCATCTGAAAGAAGCACAGCTGAAATATCTTCAGTCACAGATCAATCCGCACTTTCTGTTTAATTCCCTGAATGCAGGAGCACAGCTTGCAATGATGGAGGATGCAGAGCAGACCGGGATTTTTGTAGAGAAAATGGCGGATTTTTTTCGCTATAATGTAAAAAAAGGACAGGAAGACGCCACATTGGGAGAAGAACTGGAGGCTGTTGATAACTATATTTATATTCTGAATGTCCGGTTCGCCGGAGATATCCATTTCAGCAAGGAGGTGGATGAATCACTGGAGAATGTGCGTATGCCAAGTATGATCTTGCAGCCGGTTGTGGAAAATGCAGTCAATCATGGAATACGTGACATTGAATGGGAAGGAAAAATACATCTCACAGTTACAGGAGATGCAGATTATATACGTATCAGCGTGAAAGATAATGGAAAGGGAATGACGCAGGAACAGATAGAGGGTGTTCTGTCAGGAAACAGAGAGCGCAGAAATGAAGAAGGTGATTCTACAGGAATCGGTATGAATAATGTGATCAGTCGTCTGGAACTTTATTATGAGGAATCAGGGCTTATGGAGATTAACAGTGAAGGTGAAGGAAAAGGCACAGAAGCAGTAATCTATATACCTGTGCATGAAAACTAAGAGAAGTATTATGGGAGTGAGAGAAGATGTATAGAATTTTGCTGGCAGATGATGAAGGTATCATGCTGGAATCATTAAAGAAAATTATTGAAACTGAATATGGAAATGAATGTGAAATCCACTGTGCAAAGTCAGGCAGAGTTGTGGTGGAGATGGCACAGGCATATCCGCCGGATATCTGTTTTATGGATATCCAGATGCCGGGAATAAGCGGAATCCAGGCAATCAGGGAAATTCAGAAATTTAACAGCTCAGCAGTTTTTGTGATCATAACTGCATATGATAAGTTTAATTATGCAAAAGAAGCAGTGAACCTGGGAGTTCAGGAGTTTCTCACAAAGCCTGTAAATAAGAAAGTAATTCTGGAAACCTGCGCGAAGATGATGACAAAGGTAGATCAGATACGGCAGAAGAGAAGCGATGATCTCCTGATCAGAGAGAAACTGGAGACAGTGGTACCTATGATTGAGAGTGGATATATCAATAATATTCTTCTGCAGGATGATTTTGTTACTTATCAGGATAATTATACACAGCTTCTTGATATCCGTCAGAAATACGGTTATATGATGGTCATAGAATTTGGAGATTCTATGGAAAATGGGGTGCTCAGTAATGCAGTAGGTGCAAGTGTAAAGGCAAACAAATTTTATTCTACTTTTCGTGAAATCGCACAGGGATTCTTTGAATGCCTTGTAGGTCCTATTATGGGAAACAGGATCGTACTGCTTGTTCCTTATGAAAATGCGAAAGAAGATTACGAAGACAGAGTTGCAATTGTCACAAGAGCCAGAAATATGGTACATAAATTTGAAAACCGGATCGACAGTATGTTCCGCTGTGGAATCGGAAGAGTCAAAGAACTTGGAAGCGTGAAGGAATCTTTTAAGGAAGCGGTGGTCGCACTGAGAGAGAGCATCAGTCATGTAGTGCATATCGAGGATGTACCGGCGGCACAGAAATATGACGGGGAATATCCAAGAGACCTGGAAATCAGATATCAGAAGAGGATCCTTGAGAAGGATGCTGCGGGAGCGATGAACTGCGCAGAGGGATTTTTTGAATGGATGCACAGTCAGCAGGCCGTCACAAGAGAAGACATTGAGATTAAAATCCTGGAGATGGTGATGAATGCGGAACGCAGAGCATTCTTTGCAGGAACTTTGAAATATAATGTTAACAGCAGGAGAAGCTATATCCGGGAGCTTCAGTCCTGTACGGATATAGAAAATCTGAAGAAGTGGTTTCTGGATAAGACGAGAGAAATCTGTACGAAACTGGAGAATTCCAAGGAAAAAGAAGCTGGCAGTATTATTGACAGAGCAAAGGAATATATCAATGAAAATTTCCGAAGGGATATTTCTCTGGATGATGTTTCAAGAGAGGTAGATATCAGTCCGTATTATTTCAGTAAACTTTTTAAACAGGAAACAGGTAAGAACTTTATTGAATATCTTACAGAAATACGTCTGAAAAATGCCAGAGAACTTCTGCAGGATTCCAGACTTTCCATTAAGGAAATATGTGCACAGTCAGGATACAGTGATCCCAATTACTTCAGCAGGATTTTCAAGAAGTATGAAGGAGTTACGCCTAGTGAGTTCAGAGAGAGGTTAGGCTGATGAAATTATATAAGACAAAAAAGAATTGCGGAAAGCTGCTGCTTGGAATACTGGCATTTTGTACAGGGATGATACTGCTGACAGGATGTGGTTCCTCTTCAGAACAAAAACAGAATAAGAATGAAGAAACAGCAGAAGAGAATAAGGAAGAGGATAAGGTTCAGATCGGACTTACAGTGGATTCTTTTGTTATAGAAAGATGGATCCGCGACAGAGATGTATTTGTGGCGACTGCCAGAGAACTGGGAGCAGAGGTAAATGTGCAGGATGCAGGTGCAGATGTCAAAGAGCAGATCAGTCAGATTGAATACTTTATAAATAAGCAGGTGGATGTGATCGTTGTGATCGCAAGAGACTGTGGAGCACTTTCAGATGCCATACAGAAGGCACAGAGTGCGGGAATTCCGGTTATTTCCTATGACAGAATGGTCAATAATGCCAATACAGATTTGTACATTTCCTTTGATAACCGTAAGGTGGGTGAGATCATGGCACAGGCACTTGTCAATGCACTTCCTCAGGGAGGAGATGTCTTTATGATACAGGGATCCTCTTCAGATAATAATGTCCAGATGGTGAAACAGGGGTTTGATGATATGCTTGCAGACACAGATCTGCATGTGGTTTATGAAGCTAACTGTGATGGCTGGACAGCAGAACTGGCTGCCGGATATGTGGAGGAAGCCCTGGAAAAATATCCTCATGTTAAGGGAATTATGTGCGGAAATGATGACATTGCCAGTCAGGTCGTACAGGTACTGGCAGAGAATCAGCTTGCCGGAAATGTGGTTGTCGTAGGTCAGGATGGAGATCTTGCAGCCTGTCAGAGAATAGTAGAAGGAACACAGTATATGACTGCTTTTAAACCAATTGAAGATCTGGCAAGAAAAGCAGCGAAATATGCAGTGGAAATGGGTAGTGGAAAGGGAGTTGCAGAACTGGAAGATGTGACAGAAACAGTAAATGACGGAACTTATGAGATTCCTTCCTGCATCCTTGAACCAACTGCAGTGACAAAAGAGAATATAGATAAGGTGATCATTGAAGGAGGTTTCCACCGCAGAGATGAAGTTTATCTGAATGCGGATTACAGTTAAATAAAATATTCAGAGATTATCCGGCTGCTTTTGCAGAGGTAAGAGTAAATCAGTATATAGCATTATCTTGCAACAAAAATGTCCTGTCCTGTGCAGGGCATTTTTTGTTTTTCTTAAAATGTCTTGTTTCTTGCCAACCATGTCCAGATTGCCCTGTGCTATAGTAACGTTATCAAGAAAACGTGAGAAACGTAAAAAGAAATGGAGGATTTTTACAATGAGAAAGAAAGTCGTATCTGCAATTCTTTGTGCATCAATGGTAGCTGGAATGGTAGTTATCCCGGGAGTAGCTGTTAAAGCGGATGACAAGAAACTGATCGGTGTTACAATGCCTACAAAAGATCTTCAGAGATGGAATCAGGATGGCGAGAACATGAAGAAAGAGCTGGAAGCAGCCGGCTATGAAGTAGACCTTCAGTATGCATCCAACGATGTAAGCACACAGGTTTCACAGCTTGAGAATCAGGTTGCAAACGGATGTGATCTTCTGGTTGTGGCATCTATCGACGGAAGCAGTCTTGGTGAGCCGCTGAAACAGGCTAAAGAAGCAGGAATCCCGGTTATTTCCTATGACCGTCTGCTTATGAACTCAGATGCAGTTACTTATTATGCAACATTTGATAATTACAAGGTAGGTCAGAAACAGGGCGAATATTTAGTAGATGCACTTGATCTCGACAATCAGGACGGACCGTTTAATATTGAGCTGTTCACAGGTGATCCTGGTGACAATAACTGTAACTTCTTCTTCGGCGGAGCAATGGATGTACTTCAGAAATATATTGACGAAGGTAAGCTGGTAGTTAAATCCGGACAGACAGAATTTGAGCAGGTTGCAACTGCTAACTGGGACAGTGCAAAGGCTCAGGACAGAATGGATACAATTATCGCAGGTAACTACTCAGATGGCTCCAACCTTGACGCAGTTCTCTGCTCCAATGACTCTACAGCACTTGGCGTAGAAAATGCTCTTGCAGCTTCCTACACAGGAGAATATCCGATCATCACAGGTCAGGACTGTGATACACCAAATGTTAAGAACCTTGTAGCAGGAAAACAGGCTATGTCCGTATTCAAGGATACACGTGCTCTTGCAACAGCAGTTGTTGGAATGGTTGATTCCATCATGAAAGGTGAAGAACCGGAAATTAATGATACAGAATCCTATGATAATGGCACAGGTGTTATCCCGACATACCTTTGCGATCCGGTTGTTGTCACGGTTGACAATTACAAAGAAATGCTGATCGATTCCGGATACTATACAGAAGATCAGATTAAGTAATAAAAATTGATCATACAGGCGGGAATACCCCCCGCCTGTGTTAATCTATAGCAATCCCAGAAAATAATGTAATTCAGTATTTCCTGGGATTGCTATAGGGCTGCCCGTCGCAGGCATGATTTATAAAAGGGAGGGAAACAAAATTGGCTAAGATACTTCTGGAAATGAAAAATATTACCAAAACTTTCCCAGGTGTAAAAGCACTGGATAACGTTAATCTTCAGGTGGAAGAGGGCGAGATCCATGCTCTGGTCGGTGAAAATGGAGCCGGTAAATCTACCCTGATGAATGTATTAAGTGGTATTTATCCGTATGGAACATACGATGGTAATATTATTTATAACGGTGAAATCTGTAAATTCAATACAATTAAAGACAGTGAAGAAAAAGGAATTGTAATCATTCACCAGGAACTGGCGCTGATCCCATATATGACGATCGGTGAAAATATGTATCTGGGCAATGAAAGAGGAAGTTCATTATCTATTAACTGGAATGAAACCTACGGAGAAGCAGATAAATATCTGAAAATAGTAGGACTTGAAGAATCCTCCAGAACTTTGATCAAGGATATTGGCGTAGGTAAACAGCAGCTGGTAGAAATCGCCAAGGCACTGGCAAAAAATGCTAAGCTTCTGATCCTGGACGAGCCTACTGCATCCTTAAATGAGGATGATTCTCAGGCTTTGTTGGAACTGCTTCTGAAGTTTAAGGAACAGGGTATGACATCTATTATCATTTCCCATAAATTAAATGAAATTTCTTATGTTGCGGATAAGATTACAGTTATCCGTGATGGTTCTACTATCGAGACTCTGGATAAGAAAAAAGATGACTTTTCCGAGCAGCGTATTATTCAGGGTATGGTAGGTCGTGAGATGACAGATCGATTCCCGAAACGTCCGGATGTAAAGATCGGGGATGTTTCCATGGAGGTTAAGAACTGGAATGTCTATCATCCGCTGTACTCAGAGCGAAAAGTAGTAGATAATGTATCATTTAAGGTGCATAAGGGCGAAGTAGTAGGTATCTCCGGACTTATGGGTGCAGGACGTACAGAGCTTGCAATGAGTATTTTTGGAAAAAGTTATGGAACTAAGATTTCCGGTCAGGTATTTATGAACGGAAAAGAAGTAAAGCTGAATACTGTACAGGAAGCAATCGATAACAAGCTTGCTTATGTCACAGAGGACAGAAAAGGAAATGGTCTGATCCTTTCCAAATCCATTAAGATGAATACTTCTCTTGCAAATATGAAGGGAGTCAGTAATGGAAAGGTTATTGACGCAGATAAAGAATATGCGGTGGCAGAGGATTACAGAAAGAAGTTGAAAACAAAATGTCCGTCTGTCGAGCAGAATGTAGGCAACTTAAGTGGTGGTAACCAGCAGAAAGTCCTTCTTGCAAAATGGATGTTTACAGAACCGGATATTCTGATCCTTGATGAGCCTACCCGTGGTATTGACGTAGGTGCGAAATACGAAATTTACTGTATTATTAACGATCTGGTAGCAGCAGGAAAATCTGTCATCATGATTTCTTCTGAACTTCCGGAAGTACTTGGAATGTCAGATAGAATCTATATCATGAATGAGGGCAAGTTCGTAGGTGAGGTCGGCAAAGAAGAGGCCACATCAGAACTGATCATGTCCAAGATCGTAAAATCAGGAAAAGGAGCGTAATAAAGATGGAAAAAAAGATTAGTTTTTCAGAGATATTAAAGAAATATACCATGGTGCTTGTTCTTGTTCTGGTAGTTATCATGTTTGCTGTAAACACAAAGGGGGTTATGCTTCTTCCTCAGAATGTGAATAACCTTGTAGCCCAGAATGCGTATGTATTTATCCTTGCAACAGGTATGTTGTTCTGTATTCTGACTGGTGGTAATATTGACCTTTCTGTTGGTTCTGTTGTATGTTTTGTAGCAGCAGTTGGCGGTAAGATGATGGTTCTCAACAGTATGAACCCATATCTTACAATGCTGGTTATGTTGCTTACAGGTATTGCCATCGGTGCATGGCAGGGATTCTGGATTGCATATGTAAGAATCCCACCGTTTATTGTAACTCTGGCTGGTATGCTTGCGTTCCGTGGTCTTTCAAACGTAGTTTTACAAGGACAGACACTGGCACCAATGCCTGATTCTTACCTGGCACTGTTTAACAATTATATTCCGGATCCATTTGGGAAAGAGGGATTTAATCTTATCTGTTTTGTAGTTGGTATTATTGTCTGTATTGTATATGTGTTGCTTGTTCTGAAGAATCGTGCAGATCGTGTGAAGAAAGGGTACAGTGTAGATGCTTTTGGTGGCGTTGCAGTTAAGATGATTCTGATCTGTGTAGTTGTTCTTGCTTTTATGTTCCGTCTGGCTCAGTATAAAGGTATTCCGAATTCTCTGATCTGGGTAGCTGTGATTATTGCAATCTATACATATATTGCTTCCAAGACAACTACAGGACGTTATTTCTATGCAGTTGGCGGTAATGAGAAGGCTACAAAGCTTTCCGGTATTAATACAAATAAGGTTTATTTCCTTGCTTATCTGAATATGGGTCTTCTGGCTGCTATTGCAGGTATGGTTACTATGGCCCGTCTGAATTCTGCCAATCCTCAGGCAGGTACAAACTTTGAGATGGATGCTATCGGTGCTTGTTTTATTGGTGGTGCTTCTGCTTATGGCGGAACCGGTACAGTTCCGGGGGTTATCATTGGTGCATTGCTGATGGGTGTTCTGAACTTAGGTATGAGTATCATGGGTATTGACCAGAACCTGCAGAAGGTTGTTAAAGGTCTGGTTCTGCTGGCAGCGGTTATCTTTGATGTTGTTAGTAAGAGAAAATCTTTTATCGTAAAATAAAAATTGTATATTCATTCTTAAATGGAAATTTTTTGCAGGGCTTGCAGGGTGCAGGCCCTGTTTTTTTACCGAAATCAAGTAAGTCTCCTGCTTTAATTGCGAATATCTGTTTGACTTGACAGGGGACGCGCAGAAAAATAGTGTGTTTGATGTGCGGTTTCGGCATCTAAGATATTCTAAGGCCAAGAAAATCTGCTAAAGGCATGAGCCGGCTTCTCAAACTCGCTCCGTCGCAGACTCCGCTCAGACAGTGATGCAGCCGGCTCATAACGCAGATTTTTTTGACCTAAGAATATCTAAGATACCTGCAAATGCACATCAAACACACTATTTTTCTGCGCTGGCTGCTGGCGATTTTTGGGGTATTGGATTGAGTAAAAATGGACGATAAAAATGGGTGGACGGAAAATTTGCTTGTGGAGGTAGAAGGATGGTCGTATAATGAGGGGGAATATTGTACGAAGTGAGGAGTGGGTTGTTATGAGATATAATTCAGTGTTGGATCTGCATACACATACTTTGGTGAGTGGTCATGCATATTGTTCTCTGAGGGAGATGGCGAAAGCGGCTGCAGATAAGGGACTGGAGGTTCTGGGGATTACGGAGCATGCGCCTGCTATGCCGGGGACCTGTCATAAGTATTATTTTGAGAATCTGAAAATTGTGCCCAGGGAGATGTATGGGATTCAGCTTCTTCTGGGGTCTGAGGTGAATATTCTGGATGCACAGGGGACTGTGGATCTGGTGCAGCGGACGTTGGAGAGGATGGATGTGGTGATCGCCAGTCTGCATATGCCATGCATGAAGCCGGGATCTAAGCTGGAGAATACAGAAAGCTATCTGAATGTGATGAAGAATCCGTATGTAAATATTATCGGGCATCCGGATGATGGGAGATATGAAATCGATTATGAGGCACTGATTCAGGGTGCGAAGGAATATGGGAAGGTTTTGGAACTGAATAATCATTCTATGGATCCGGACTGTAACCGGCAGAATGCTGTGGAGAATGATACTGTGATGCTGAATCTGTGTAAGAAATATCAGGTTCCGGTGGTGATGGACAGTGATGCTCATTTTGATCTTCTGATCGGGGAGTTTGATCGGGCGAGAGATCTGCTGGAAAAACTAGATTTTCCGGAAGAGCTGGTTCTTAATCGGTCTGTGGATGCAATAAGGAAGTATGTGAATCGTAAGTTCTGATAAACTGAGAAGCAGTTA
>CAJLTE010000100.1 GCA_905209435.1 uncultured Blautia sp.
ATGAAAATAAGGGTCAGGAGCTGTGGAACATCCCATGGCTCCTGATTTGGGTTTATAGGAGTCAGCAGATGGAAAATTTATTAAAAGTTGGTGTGATCACTACAACACACGGAATACGCGGGGAAGTAAAAGTATTTCCTACCACAGATGCAGACAGATTTCTGGATCTGGAATATGTTCTGCTTGACACAGGCAGAGAGAAAAGAAAGCTTGAAATTGAGAATGTTAAATATTTCAAGAACCTTGTAATCTTGAAATTCAAGGGAATTGACAATATTAATGATATAGAGATGTATAAGAAAAGAGAACTCTGGGTTCCGCGAGAAGAAGCACAGGAGCTGGATGAAGATGAATATTACATCGCAGATCTGATCGGAATGGATGTAGTTCTCGAAGATGGAAGCAAATTTGGAACTCTGAAAGATGTAATGGAAACAGGTGCCAATGACGTTTATGTAGTAGAAGACACCAAAGGTGAGGAAATTCTTCTTCCTGCTATCAAAGAATGTATTCTTGATGTAGAAGTAGAGAAGAATGTAATGACCATTCATCTGATGAAAGGATTAATATAAATGAATTTTCATGTTTTAACCCTGTTTCCGGAGATGATTGAAAATGGCATGAATACCAGCATTACCGGACGTGCGATCACAAAAGGTCTCCTCACACTGGAGGCAGTGAACATTCGCGATTATGCATTCAATAAGCACCAGAAAGTGGATGATTATACCTATGGTGGCGGTGCCGGAATGCTGATGCAGGCAGAACCGGTTTACCTTGCTTATGAGGCGATTGCAAATCGTACGGCAAAAAAGCCAAGAGTTGTATATCTGACTCCTCAGGGGCAGGTATTTAACCAGGCTATGGCCAGAGAAATGGCGCAGGAAGAGGATCTGGTATTCCTTTGTGGACACTATGAGGGAATTGATGAGCGTGTTCTGGAGGAAATCGTCACAGATTACGTATCTATCGGAGATTACGTGCTTACAGGCGGCGAACTTCCTGCAATGGTCATGATGGATTCCATTTCAAGAATGGTTCCGGGTGTACTGAACAATCAGGAGTCCGGTGAGACAGAATCCTTTGCAGGAAACCTTCTGGAGTATCCGCAGTACAGCCGTCCGGAAGAGTGGCATGGCAAAAAAGTACCGGAGGTTCTTATGTCCGGTCATCACGCAAACATAGAAAAGTGGCGCAGAGAGCAGTCAATTTACCGCACGGCAAAAAGACGCCCGGATCTTCTTAAGAAAGCTGATCTGACAAACAAAGAATGGAACTATGTGCGCCAGTTAAGGAAACAGTGGAAGGAAGAAGAGGAGCAGATAAAATGAAAACATCAGATTTTTATTATGACCTTCCTCAGGAACTGATCGCTCAGGATCCTCTGGAGGACAGAAGTTCATCCAGACTGATGCATCTGTCTTTAAAAGACGGCAGCATTGAACATCGTCATTTTACAGATGTTCTGGATTATCTGGAAGAGGGAGATTGCCTGGTTATCAACGATACAAAGGTAATCCCTGCACGTTTATACGGACATAAAGAAGAGACAGGAGCACTGATCGAGATCCTGCTTCTGAAGAGAAGAGAGAATGACATATGGGAATGTCTGGTAAAGCCTGGCAAGAAAGCTCGTCCGGGTGCGAAGATCACATTTGGAAATGGTATCTTAAAGGGAGAGATTATTGATATTGTAGATGAAGGAAACCGTCTGATTCAGTTCCATTATGAAGGAATCTTCGAAGAAATCCTGGATCAGCTTGGTGAAATGCCTCTGCCACCGTATATTACGCATAAACTGAAAGATAAAAACCGTTATCAGACTGTTTATGCGAAGAATGAGGGCTCTGCTGCAGCTCCGACAGCTGGCCTGCACTTTACTAAGGAACTTCTTGAGAAAGTAAAGGAAAAAGGTGTAAACATTGCCCATGTGACCCTTCACGTAGGCCTCGGAACTTTTCGCCCTGTCAAGGTAGATGATGTAGAAAGTCACCATATGCATTCCGAATTCTATATAGTAGAAGAAGATCAGGCAAAGCTGATCAATGATACAAAGAAAGCGGGCAAACGTGTAGTAGCAGTAGGAACCACAAGCTGCAGAACACTTGAATCTGCAACAGGCGAAGATGGAATTCTGAAGGCCGGAAGCGGCTGGACAGAGATTTTTATCTATCCAGGTTATCATTTTAAAATGATTGACGCTTTGATTACTAATTTCCACCTGCCGGAATCCACACTTGTAATGCTGGTATCTGCACTGGCAGGTAAAGAAAACATTATGCATGCCTATGAGACAGCAGTGCAGGAAAAATATCGTTTCTTTTCTTTTGGGGATGCCATGATCATCATATAATAATATTTTGGAGGTCAGAGAAAATTACTTTGTAATGTTCTGATGACATAAAAAATTTTTGTTGAAAAATAATATAAACAAAGCCGGGAAATTATTGCAGAGTTCCCGGCTTTGTTTTATGTTATTATTAAATTGGATAAAAAGGAACCATTTTGCAATTCCGAAGTCAAGCGGATAAAATCATCCGCTTCGCTACTTGCTCATAACCGAATAATTGCTCCGCAGTTTATCAGGATGAGCTTGCACTCCTCCTGATACAAGTAAGTCCCCACCCACTGCTTATTGCTTTTCGCAATCAAAGCATGGGGTGGGGACTTACTTGATTCGGTTAATTCATATCAATAAAATTAGTATCATCTGAGGTATCAGAATCTGGGGTACCCAAATCTGATTCATCCAAATCTGAAGCGCCATCGTTCGCTTCATCGGAATTGTCCATATCAGAAGAAGTATCTGTACCTGAAGTGGTGGATATTGCGTTGCTTGTAAATTTGGCAGTAAATGTAGTGCCCTCAGCAGTAGAAATCCAGGAACTTCGTTCATTGATCTTATCAAGGATACGTGTGGCTTCATCGCCCTCGGCAGGAGTTGGCTGATAATTGTTATAGCCTTCATAAGCTGCGGAAGAGATAGAGCATGGAATAATATTGGTTATATTATCGTTTTTTACTCCATCAGTATCAATAGTGAAAGTTTGCTGATAGATCATTGTGTCCATATCACTTGGAGAACTGTTTCCGCCGAAGCAGAAATTACCAAGACTGTATACAATGTTTTTTCCTTTATAAGTTTCAATTCCCTGAAGGACATGAGGGTGATGACCGCATACCAGGTCTGCACCCTGGTCGATGGCCATACGTCCCAGTGTTGTCTGATTGCTGTCCGGAACAGTTTCAGTCTCATTGCCCCAGTGGAAGATTACTACGATAAGCTGTGCTCCGTCAGCCTTTACTTTGGCAATATTATCTTTTAATTGTTGTTCACGGTCAAGATGGTCATACAGTTCATAAATACCTACTAATCCGATTTTGACCCCTTTCACTTCCATAATTGCAGTTTCGTCATATCCGAAATGAACAATTCCGGCATTATCCAGTGCTGTCAGAGTATCGTTGAATCCCTGGTCTCCGTAATCATGGCTGTGGTTGTTAGCAGTATTTACCGCTTCTACAGAACCGCTTGTCAGAATAGAAGCGTAAGAGGCCGGCGCTTTAAAAGCAAATGTTTTATCTTCTCTTTCATCTGAATCAGTAAGTGCTCCCTCAAAGTTTGCGATTGTCAGATCATCTGCGGAGAAAATGCTTTTTACATTCTGCAGAAAATAATCTGCTCCGTAATTCTCGTAGTAAGCATTTAAACTGGTGCTGTAATCAAAGGTTTCATCTGTTCCAAGAGTACAGTCGCCAACAATGCTGAGAGTCAGAGAAACAGGAGAGGAAATTGTATCATCGGAAGAATTAGTTTCTCCAGAATCAACAGAAGTATCTTTAGTATTATCCTTGGAATCATTCATAGACACAGTATTCCGGGCAGATTTTTTTTGCGAACTCATATAGTTGCTGCATCCGCGTATACTCATCAGAACAAGTGTGAAAATCAGAACAAAAATCCCGATGCAGGATGTGATCACTACTTTCTGTCTTTTTCTCTGATAGTATTTTGATTTTTTATAAATATTTTTTCTACGGGCTGAAGAAGACTGTGACCGTGAACGTTTTGAAGGTTGTGAAGCCATATATAGTTCTCGCTTTCTTATGTATATAGTAGATCGTCGAATTCTGAGTATGTCTTTATCTTTAAAACAGGTGGATAAGTGAAAGGTATGATTTTATCGGCCTGTTGTATATATAATCAGAATCAACAAAAAATAAATCATAATTAGTATATGATATATTCAAAGTATATAGAGATTTCACAGAATCGTCAACAAATAAGTCTTTTCATAAAAGCGTATTTTTGTTATAATATCATGACAAAAGGTTACATAAATATTACAGACAGAGGAATGAAATATGTTATATATAGGAAATCACACAAGCTCTTCCAAGGGATATCTGGCAATGGGAAAGCAGACACTGGCAAATGGCGGCAGTACTTTTGCTTTTTTTACCAGAAATCCAAGAGGCGGAAAGGCAAAAGATATTGATCCGCAGGATGTGCAGAAGTTTCTTGAGCTGGCACAGGAGAATCATTTTGGTAAATTGGTGGCTCATGCTCCGTACACTATGAACTGTGCTGCAGCTAAGGAGAGCCTGAGAGATTTTGCCAGGGAGATGATGGCGGACGATTTGAAACGACTGGAACTGACACCGGGAAATTATTATAATTTTCATCCGGGCAGTCATGTAGGACAGGGGGCGGAAACCGGAATTGACAAGATTGCTGAGATTCTGAATGAGGTGCTTATAGAAGAACAGAGAACAACTGTACTTCTGGAAACCATGTCAGGGAAGGGCAGTGAGATAGGAAGAAATTTTGAGGAACTGCGCCAGATCATTGATCGGGTAGAATTGAAGGACAAGCTGGGTGTCTGTCTTGATACCTGTCATGTCTGGGATGGAGGATATGACATTGTTAATGATCTTGATGGGGTATTCGAAGAGTTCGACCGTACGATAGGATTGGACAGGTTAAAAGCAATCCATTTAAATGACAGTATGAATGGACTTGGAAGTCATAAAGACCGTCATGCCAGAATTGGAGAGGGAGAAATTGGACTGGAGGCATTGGTACGTGTGATCAGACATCCTGCCACGGAAGGAATTCCATTTATTTTGGAAACGCCTAATGATGATGAAGGATGGGCGCGTGAGATTGCGCTTCTCAGGAAAGGATATGAGGACAGACAGAGATGAAAACACTGATATTTAACGGTTCCCCCAGAAAGAACGGAGAGACAGCATATATGGTACGGATTTTGCAGGAAAATCTGGGCGGGGAATACAGGATAGTTAATGCGTACAGGGCTGACATCCGGCCATGCATAGACTGCAGATGGTGCTTTGATCATGCAGGGTGTGCAATTAAAGATGAATGGCAGGAGATTCTTTCTTATGTTGAGGAATGTGACCACATTATTATGGCATCACCTGTATATTTTGAAGAAGTTACGGGAATGCTTCTTGCAGTGATGAGCAGATTGCAAACCTATTTCAGCGCCAGATATATCCGTAAGGAGGAACCTGTTCCGAAGAAGAAAACAGGAGCAGTTTTATTGGCGGCAGGAAGTATTGGACCACGGGAAAAGGCAGAGAGTACATCAGAAATGCTGCTGCGTCAGATGAGCTGCAGCAGTGTGGGAACTGTTTATGTGAACCGTACGGATAAAGTACCGGTAAAGGACAGGGAGGATATTATACAGGAGATAAAAGAGCTGGCAGAGAAATTAAAAACAGCAGGATGATACAATGACTGTTTGAACAAGTATATGACAACATATCCACTGATAAATGAATAACGTTTTTATTAGGAAAACAGATGAAAGGATGAGCAGAATGAAGAAAATAAAATATTTTATGATCACAGGAATGATCCTGGCATCAATCGGACTGGCAGGATGCGGAAAGAAAGCAGAAGATGACATTACGAACAAAGAAATTTTTGAGGATGATCTTGAACCATTAACAGAGGAAGAACTTGATGAAATGGATGCAGACGATTCTGATGAAGATATGAAGCAGATCGATGAGCCGGATGACGAAGTTACAGACAGTGCAGACACTACAAATGCAACAGAAACTACAGACAAAACTGAAAAGTCAGATTCTTCAGATACATCTAAATCTACGGATAAAACTAAGACTTCAGATTCTTTGGATACAACAAAATCAACGACAGGATCAAAAACTACAAAATAATTATGAAGATTTTGTAGATCAATAAGTAATATAAACTACAAAAGACTGTGAAAAAGGCGCTCATAACAGAGCGCTTTTTTCAATGAATAATATATAATATTCTATCAGGAAAGAACTTCGTTTTTGAGTTCATCGCCATTCATGAACGCTTTCGCATTTTCCATAGTAGTTTCTGCGATATTAGTCAATGCTTCCTTAGTGAAGAATCCCTGATGAGAAGTCATGACTACATTCGGGAAGGAAAGCAGACGCTGGGTAATGGAACTCTGCAGAATACGTTCAGACATATCCTCAAATACGAAATCAGTTTCTTCTTCGTAAACATCCAGACCGACTGCGGAAAATTTATGATCACGGATTCCGGAGATAAGATCCTCTGTCTTGATCAGACCGCCGCGGGAAGTATTTACAAGAACCACACCATCTTTCATTTTGGCGATAGTTTCTTCGTTAATAATGTGTTTGGTTTCTTCTGTAAGCGGGCAGTGAAGGCTGATGAGATCACTGGTTGCCAGAAGCTCGTCCAGAGATACATATTCCAGATAATCAAGGCTCTTGTTCGGAAAAAGATCATAAGCGATGACTCTCATACCGAAGCCTTTACAGATTTTTGCCATTGCCTGGCCGATTTTTCCTGTACCGATGATTCCGGCAGTTTTCTGATAGAAGTTAAGACCCATCAGGCCACTTAAGGAGAAGTTATTCTCACGGCATTTAATATATGCCTTATGTGTATGGCGGTTTGCAGTGAGGGCAAGAGCCATGGCATGTTCTGCAACTGCCTCCGGAGAGTATCCCGGAACACGCATAACTTTCATTCCAAATTTGTGAGCAGTTTCCAGATCTACATTGTTATATCCTGCGCAGCGCATAAGGATCAATTTTACACCCTGAGCATTCAGCTCTTCGATAACAGGAGTGCTCAGATCAGCGTTTACAAAAGCGCAGATTGCCTCATATCCTTTTGCAAGGGAAGCAGTTTCTTCGTGAATATTTGCTTCGGTAAATTTAATTGTAATTCCCGGATAGGAAGGAAGAAGCTTCTCGAAAAATTCTTCGTCGTAGTTTTTTGTGCCGTAAAATAAGATTTTCATAAATGTTAGCTCCTCTCTGGCAGTATATCTAAATGATATACTCACCGTAAAAAATGTAATTTCCATTATGTTTCTGGTGCCAGCAGTTATTTAAGACTAAACTGATCCCAAATAAAACAATGTTAAAATAATAACAATCTGCCAACGGTTCATATTATAACTGATTTGCTATAAAATGAAAAGAGTATTTTGGATAAAATTTCTCAAGTATTTACAAAAATACAATTTGTGCGAATCTGAACGCAAAGAAACAGAGAAAAAGGATACGATGATTCACTATGAGAAGTATGTACGAAAAAGTTGACGGATATACATTCATTTTTGAAGCAGCGCGATCCTGTCCGGAGGGCTTTTTATGTCATAGGAACATCACGGAGTAATTTCCTATGACATAAAAAAATATGTTACTGTCAGCATTATAGCCTGCAAACAGTAACATATTTATTAATACCAATATATTATTTACCGAGAGAATACAGATCTTCATAGAATTTCGGATAGGAAATCTTTACACAGTCGCCGTCTTTAATAGTAAGAGTACCATCACAGATTGTACCTGCAACAGCGAAGGACATAGCAATGCGGTGATCAAGATAAGAATTGATCTCTGCACCATGAAGAAGTTTGCCGCCGTGAATGATCATTCCATCATCAGTGGGCTGGATATCAGCGCCCATGTGTTTCAGTCCTTCGGTTACTACTGCGATACGGTCGGATTCTTTTACTTTCAGTTCCTGCGCATCCTTGATAATAGTAGTTCCCTCAGCAAAAGCAGCCATAACTGCGATCATTGGAATTTCATCGATCAGTGTCGGGATAATTTCTCCCTCAACTGTGGTTCCGTGGAGAGTGCTTGTACGGATCAGCAGATCAGCAGTAGGCTCGCCGTCTGTACTTACATTCAGCAGAGTAATATCAGCACCCATAGATTTGCATACACGAAGCATTCCATCTCTGGTAGGATTGATACCTACATTCTTAAGAAGAATTTCACTTCCAGGTGTGAGCAGCCCGGCTGCGATAAAGTAAGCAGCAGAAGAAATATCACCGGGAACCTTGATCTCGCGTCCGTTCAGTACAGGTTCCGGTTTAATAGAAGCTGTTGTTCCCTGGGAAGTCACGCTTGCACCGAAATAATTCAGCATAATTTCCGTATGATTTCTGGAAAGAACCGGTTCGGTAACACTGGTGATACCATCTGCATACATACCTGCCAGAAGCACGCAGGATTTTACCTGTGCAGAAGCAACCGGTGACTGATAATGAGTGGCATGTAAAGGTTTTCCTGTAATGCGTAAAGGTGCGCAGCCATTGTCCCTGAGACTTACGATATCAGCACCCATGGAGAGAAGAGGAGTTATAATTCTCTTCATTGGACGGGACTGAATAGAAGCGTCGCCATTTAATTCACTGGTAAAAGACTGGCCCGCCAGAATTCCAGAGATCAGCCTTGTGGTAGTTCCGCTGTTTCCTACATCCAGAATTTCGGATGGAGTACTAAGTCCGTGGAGCCCTTTTCCGTGAACAAGGATCTCTGAAGCATTTCTTTCGATATCGATTCCCATTTTCCGAAAACAGGAAATCGTAGAGAGACAGTCAGCCCCTTCCAGAAAATGTGTGATCTTTGTTGTCCCCTGTGCAAGAGAACCGAACATAACTGCACGGTGGGAGATGGATTTATCTCCAGGTACAGCAAGTTCCCCTCTGAGGTTTGTCTGTTTTTTTATTTCCATGTTTGATTCCTGCCTGTTCTTATAATATTTCTGTGTTTTTTGCAACTATTCAATAATCCGTTAGTGGCAAAAAACTTTCCTGTTTAGCGTTCGTAAACAATATAGTTTCTCTTTCTAAGGAGTGCGGCTCCTTTTTCCATAGAAGTTCCGTCGTAGAACTCAATTTTAAGAACACCCTCTTCAAACTCGCGGTTATGAATGATACCGATATTCTTAATGCTGATCTTTTCCATCGCCAGAATAGTGGCAATAGTAGCGATGCCGCCAGCCTCATCAGCGATATCCAGATACAGGACATATGCCTTTTTCAGAAGGCCGTTATCTACAACGTCGATAGAATCACGGTAATCTCTGGAACTTGCAAACATCTGATACAGACTTTGGGAATCCTTGTTGTCCACAAAACATTTAATCTGCACCAGCAGACGGATATAGTCATCCAGTACATTGGAAATATTCTGATTATTTTCTACGCAGATCTGTTCCCACATAATTGGAGAAGAGGAAGCAATACGTGTAATATCACGGAATCCTCCGGCTGCGATGGTTTTCATATATTCCTGGTCACTGTCCAGCATATTGACAAGATTTACCAGTGCGGAAGCAATGATATGGGGCAGATGGCTGACGCCGGCAGTGATGAAATCATGTTCTTCACTTGTGAGAACCATCGGGATCGCACCCAGAGAAGAAATCATCTCTGTGAAATCTGTCAGACGATCCAGGGCGACTTCACCGCCGGGAGTAATAATATAGTAAGCGTTCTCAATAAGACGGTCACTGGAAGCCTCGAATCCTGTTTTCTCAGAACCTGCCATTGGATGTCCACCGATAAATCGGGATTCCATTCCGAGGCGTTCCACTTCTTTATGGATGATGCCTTTGACGCTGCCTACATCCGTGAGGATAGTGTCAGGACCAATATTGTCTTTAAAATATTCCAGATATTTTACATTAAATTCTACAGGAGCGCACAGAAAAATATAATCGCATTTTTTAAAGCGCTCATCGTGTTCTTCACACACTGCATCGATCATATTGCTGCTTACTGCTGTGGCAAGTGTTTCCCTATCCTGGTCATAAGCAAGGATTCGGTAATCTTCGTGGTATTTCCGGATGGCCTTGGCAATTGATCCGCCAATCAGTCCGAGACCGATAAAACCGATAGTTTTCATAGTGGTTTTTGCATCCTTTCAGGTAACGTTATTGATGTAATTTATAACTGTAAAAGTACGGAACAGTTACATGATTTCATAATTTACTATTTTAAAGGATATAATTTGAAAAGTCAATTGATACGGACACTTTTATACATAAATAATTTAAAGTGAAAAAGTGAATACTGTATTAATTAATAAAAACCTTTGAGCCTGAAACTGAGTATCTGAGTAATCAGCGGAAAATAATAAGAATTTTTATACATTCATTTTGGGATAGCATGTGCGTTTGAGATAAAATTCACAGCGAAAACCAGTAAAAAATACTGAAAATATATAAAATGCTCATTAATTTACAAGAAGTTCACAAAAAAAGATGTTAAAATTTCATAAAATACTTGAAAA
>CAJLTE010000101.1 GCA_905209435.1 uncultured Blautia sp.
CTCCTGGGATGTAGCTTGTTACTTCGATTCCGTTGGAAAGACGAACTCTGGCGATCTTTCTAAGAGCTGAGTTAGGCTTCTTAGGAGTTGCAGTCTTAACTGCTGTACAAACGCCACGTTTCTGTGGTGCAGACTGTTCAACTGCTTTCTTTCTTAAAGAGTTGAATGTTTTCTGGAGAGCCGGAGCTGTAGATTTCTTTACAGATGTCTGGCGTCCCTTTCTTACTAACTGGTTGAATGTTGGCATTCCATTTCACCTCCCGATTTATTTCTCCATAGATTTTTCTATGGGGCCTTGCGGTTGCTATTCGTGTAATTACGCGCAAAAAAATTAAACGTTCCTTTTGCACGCTTGCTTATTATATCCCGCCAAAACCGCACTGTCAAGGGATTTCTCGTGAATTTTACAGGATTTTTTCACATTTTTATTATTTCCAAAAATTTCTTTTTTTATGCATCACATCACTGCATTAAACTTATCAGACAATACATCTCACCATTCCATACTTTACTGCTATCTTTCTCATTTTATCCCACCTAACCTATATTCCACCCCACAACAAACTCATATCACTCCACCCTCTCCCGCCCCACATCCAATTCCTACCACTCCACCTTCTCCCGTCCCACATCCAATTGCCAGCGGAGAATAATATTTATTTTGGGGGCATTTGCAGGATGCTTAGATATTCTTAGTTCTCAAAAATCTGCGTTATGAGTCTCCGGGGACACTGTCTGAGCAAAGCGAGTTTGTCCCCGGAGACTCATGCTTTTAGCAGATTTTTGAAAACTTAGAATATCTTAGCGTCCGAAACCGCCCCCAAAATAAATATTATTCTCCGCGTCCCAATTGAAATTTACTCTCTCTTTCATTATAATAACAACCAAAGCCTACACACTCCCCCCTCAAGAAAGGACGAATATATGAAGAAACCCAGTATGATCGGCGTACTTTTATTTTTGACAGGCCTTCTGTGCATTGTCTCACTTTTTTTCTTCAATAAAAGTACTTTAGATCAAATTGTCACTACAGAAAAAGAAGTTGACACCATGTCTGAACAGGTCAATGCCAAACACAATGAAGTCAAATCAGCAATGGAAAAATACACCAGTACAATAGATAATATCCAGTATAATATCCACCGTATGAAGCAAAAACAACAGACATCTGCTCAGAAAAAGACAAAAGAAAAAGCAGAATCTACTGAAAAAGCGCAGACAAAACCTTCTGTGTTCAGTGGAAACGGCACTTCAGAATCTCAGAATAACGGCCATATAATAGGAATAGATCCCGGACACCAGAGCGAATCTGTAGATATGAGCGCTCTGGAGCCTAACGGCCCCGGTTCTTCTGAAATGAAAGCAAAATGCTCCACAGGCACCCAGGGTACTTACAGCGGTGTACCTGAATATGAACTCAACCTCGAGGTTTCTCTTCAGTTAAAAGATGAGTTGGAACAGCGCGGCTATCAGGTAGTCATGACAAGAACAGATAATGAAACTGCGATCAGTAATATGGAACGTGCGCAGTATGTAGCTGCACAGGGTGCAGAGATTTATGTCAGGATCCATGCCAACGGTGATGATTCCCATACAGCATCCGGTGCCCTGACCATGTCCCCCTCCCAGAATAATCCATATATTCCACAGCTTTTCGACCAGTCAAATAAACTGTCCCAATGTATCCTTGATTCCTACTGTGCAGCTACAGGTTTCCAGAATTTAGGTGTTCAGTATTATGATAACATGACAGGAATTAACTGGAGTACTGTCCCGGTAACAATTCTGGAAATGGGATTCATGACAAACCAGAACGACGATCAGCAAATGAACAACGCAGAATTTCAGAAAACAATGGTACAGGGAATTGCCAATGGTATTGACAGCTATTTTGCATCATGACCAATTCTCCTGTAAGTACAGAACTTAAATATATTTAATGAAAGGAAACAATCGAATGAACAGGAAAACTTCTGAAACAGATAACAGAACCCCCAATGAAAAGCCCTTCTTTTTATATGTAGTAATCGGATTTTTGATAGTCGGAATAGTCGCGCTGGGTGTTGTCTCTTTCTTATCTCTGAACCACCTTGTGAAGCTGCAGCAAAAAGTACAGGCACTTTCCAATACAGTGCAGGAGATTTCTACTGACGCCAACACCCTGATCACTCAGGCAGACCAGCTTGACCAGTTAAAGGAACAGGAAAGTTCTGTTCAGTCCGAAAACGCATCTGAAGCTTCAGTTTCTCAAGAGCAGGAGGGAACGCTCTCCCCTTCTTCCG
The DNA here is from genome assembly GCA_905209435.1 of uncultured Blautia sp. The sequence continues at coordinate 2,283 of CAJLTE010000101.1, forward strand.
ACACTACTTTTACAGACAACTCAGACTCCAGCATGGACAACCTGCTAAGTCAGATCCAGCAGAAATATCTTCCGACAAACAATGGAACCTGGTCCGTATACGCCTGCAATCTGCTTAAAGATTCTGAGGGTATGATCAATGACACTCAAATGCAGGCAGCCAGCCTGATCAAGCTTTATATCATGGGGACTGTATATGAAAATTATGATTCACTTGCACAGTCCCATAACAGTGAAGAACTTGACAGCAATATTTCGTCCATGATCTCCGTCAGCGACAATGACGCAGCCAATACTCTTGTAACCTGGCTCGGAGATGGCGATAATGCCGCGGGTATGGCAAAGGTAAATGCATTCTGCCAGGCACATGGATTTACAAGCACAAAAATGAACCGCATGCTTCTTGCCAGCAATGAAAATGGCGACAACTATACCTCTGTCAAAGACTGCGGAACATTTTTAAAGCAAATTTATCAGATTGTAAACGGAACACTGCCAGCTTCCACTTTGTCTAACGCAGATGCTATGTATTATCATCTTAAAACACAGCAGCGCAAGAATAAAATTCCCGCACAACTTCCGGAAGGTGTTGGTACAGCCAATAAAACAGGTGAACTGAGCACTGTAGAAAATGATGCGGCAATCATCTATGATACAGCTAAGGGAATCGATCTGGTCGTATGTTTTATGTCTCAGGATCTTACCGATACCGGTGCCGCACAGAATACGATCGCATCGGCAGCCCGGGCTATTTACGGATATTATAACGAATAAGATATTTATAACAGACAAAAACTGCTCCTGATGCATGTAAGACCCCACCCACTCTTTATTGCTTTTTGCAATCGAAGCAGGTGACTTGCTTGATTCGGTTGAAATGTAAGATAAAATAAGGAGGTACATACCACACTGGTTGTACCTCCTTGTTCTATTTGTTACTTTTTTATGCTTCCCCTTCTTCGTAGGATTTCTCCCATATCTCCGAGAACACTGCCAACGGACAGTCTGTAAGGAGGCACATAAGAAGAAAGCACTCGTACGGATTTACTATGTAAATTTCTCCCATTCCACATCTTAGCAGTATATCCTGAATTTCATCCAGAAAATGTTTATATCTGTTAAACGGATCGTCATCTTCCATTTCCTGAGATACAATAAAGAACTCCAACGTAATTAGATCAAAACGCTCCACCGGAAGTTTATGATTCAGAATGTTGGTGATACGCTGTCTGCTGAAACGCTTCTGGCTGAAATGTTTGGCAAGGATCGATGAGGACATTTTTTTCAGATTTCCCATTTTGTTGATGGGGATTCCACTGCAGATCACTTTTTCCACATCGGACGGCGTGATACGCTCCGCTGTCCACACTTTACCCCCACCTTTTTCCTCTTCATCATGCTGATACAGACCTGCGATGATCTGTTTAGCATGATAAAGCAGTTTCGTGAACTCCTGAAAAGCCTGACTTTTCTCAGACATTGGGTCAACACGTCTGGCCTTCAGCTTTGCCAGATATTCTTTCAATTTCTCCTCTGTATCCAGACAAAGATCATTTCCATATAAAACCTGCGTGCTGTCAATCTCAACAGGTGCAAGCGTCTCATATTCCTTCTTCAGTTCCTCTGCCTTGTGATATCCCTGCTGTGTACTGTAGCAATACCAGTAGATGACTTCATCAGGATTATGAAAATCAAAATCCTGTTCCTTCAGCACTCTGGTTAAAAAGTCAGAGACATCTTCTGCCGTCATCTTCAGACCAAATCCCAGCAGAAATACAGTTTCTCTTTTCACTGATGCCTGGTTCAGCCAGTTATTGATCAGTGCAGACAGCTTGGTGGATGTTGGATTCATAGATTTCGGAGTATAAGTCTCCTTAAAAGAATCCTGAATGATTTCTTTATATACTTCCTGTGGAACCTCCGAGAAAGGCTCTTCCAACTCTGCTCTTTCATATATGTATCGCTTCAGATGATCGCCAAAAGATACCAGTTCCATCTCTTTATAAAGATAACGAAAAATAACATCAGCATCTTCATCTTCAAAGCTGTCAAGACTTACCACCTGGCGAAATCTCTGCGCCGCTCTTCTGGTAAATTCATAGTCCTGTACTTTATCAAATGCTACTGTCTGTTCGAAATCCAGATCCTGCATACGGTTCTTCATGCTGCTTCACCTCTCGTTTTTGTCTTTCAGACTTTTCATCCATGTTCTCAGCCTTTTACCGGCATCCATTTTCTGCACCTCACAAAGTACGATAGTCACATTATCTCTCCCGCCTTTCTGAAGTGCTTTCTCCAGAAGTGAGTTCACAATTTCTGAAAGTCCGGCATCCCGGGACAGGATTTCTTCGATTTCTCTGTCTGAAAGCATATCTGTTACTCCATCCGAACATAGAAGATATTTATATCCTTCTTTATGTTCTATCTCTGCCACGGACGGTTCCAGCATCTGCAGATTCTCCGGCAAACCCAGATACTGCGTTAACGGTGCTTTTCCAATCATTCTTCTGTCAAGAACATGGTCTGTGGAGATCTGACGTATCCTGCCGCTGTCCAGTAAATAAATCCGACTGTCTCCAAGATTACACGCAAACATAGATTCCGGCGTAAACAAAATCATGGCCATTGTACTTCCCATACTCTGGATATGATTGTCTGCCCCATATCTGCACACAGCCTGATTCATCCGCTTGCAAGCATCGTCTATAAAATCCTCCGGCATGTCCCTGAGCATTCTTTTATTCGTATTATAAAACCTGCCAAATTCCTCGGAAGCAAGAAAAGCAGCCACTTCTCCACAGCTCTCTCCACCCATGCCATCAAATACCGCCATCACCGGCACTCTGCTTCCAACAACAGTCTTCGAGCAAATTCCATTTGTTCCTTCATTATTCATCGGAAGGGATTCTCCAAAGCACCAGAAATTATCTTCGTTATTTGCCCGGACATTTCCTATATGACAGGTATATGCACATTCAATCTGATACGCCATTATTCGTCTTTGTTCCCTCTCCCTTCAATGCTTTCAGTGAATTATCCCAATATTTCTCGCCACGCTTTACAAACTCTTCATTATCTGTTTCGTTATCATGGCATTTTCCATTGGAATCAATCCATCGGATCAATTCACCGTCATCATTATAATAATAATATTCAGAAGTTTCATCATACCAGATGTACGCAAAGAAAAGCTTCTCTCCCCAGTAAAAATATTCTTCGTATTTTCCATCTCCGGACTCTGCCGGATAAACCAGGGCTTTCATGCATTCACTCTCGATATCCAGATTTCCATCTTCCTCCTGAGTGGTCTTGACTCTCTTCAGATACCTCAGAACAGTTCCTTCTGTACCTACCCAGTCATAGGAATCCAGATTATCTGTGATGGTTGTCGCCTGTTCCTTAATCGCATCCAAAGCTGCAGCAAAATCTTTGGAATCTGATTTCGTGGAACTGTACTTCTTATCCTCAAGGATTGCCATCGGATTATCCTCAAGTCCTCCCTGTGAATTACGCATACTTATTCTATAGTAAACTCCTGCTGTCAGAAGTATAGCTGCTCCGGCAGCAATCGCAACTAATGCTCTGCGAAGAAGCTGTTTCTTTCTGCGTCTGCGCTTTCTGGCTTCTACAGCGCGGGCAGATCTCATGGCAATCGTTTCTGAAGATGGCTGTGGCTGCATAGTTTCCACACGTCCCTGATTCTGAATATTCTGAGCTGTACGATCTGATGGCTGTTTCTGTGATGGTACATTCGCAGATGCTCCGCCTGATAGCTGCTTCTGTGTCAGCGTTGCTGCAGTTTTATTTGATAGCTGTTTTTGTACCGGTGTCTTCTGAACAGTTCTTCCCTGCGGCTGTTTCTGCGAAGGTATCTTCTGAGCCGCTGCGTTCTGAACGGTTTTATCCCCTGTCTGCTTTTGAACCACTTTATTCTGCACTGCGCTTCTGCCATTCTTCAGGTCATCCAGTGCACGATAAAACTTCTCCGGAGTCTGGTATCTCTCCGAAGGGTCATATGCGCAAGCTTTCAGAATAATCTGAGCAAAAATTTCTCCTGCATCTGCAGGCGCATTCATTTTCTCTCCCGCAATTCTCTTATTTAAAGCATTCTCTTTATCCCTGTATGTGATAAACTGCTTTTCCAGACTCATAAATGGAAGTCTGTTATGATTCATCAGTTTATACAATACAAGCCCCAAAGAATAAATATCTACTCTGCTGTCATATTTCTCGCCCTTATACATTTCGGGCGCCATATAAGAATAGGTTCCCTTCTTGGAGAATCCGCTCATGGTCCTTTCCAATTCACGTGCAATTCCGAAATCGCCCAGCTTAAAATCACCAAATCTGGATACAAATATATTCTCAGGCTTGATATCTCTGTGAATGATTTTAAGTTTACGACAGTAATCCAAAGCTCTGCTCAGGTCCATTCCAAGTTTTATCACTTCGTTCTCTGTCAGCTGTTTCTCCGCGCAGTACTCTATAAAACTGGTAAGATACTCCATTCGTATGGAAATCTCCCAGCCAATAGCATCCAGATACTCCATTACTTTGAAATCTTCAACGGAAACAATATAAGAGTTTCCACGGAAATACTCCATAGTACTAATCTCCTGAATGCATTCTTCTACCAGATTCTGGAAATATTGTCTGACAGACTGATCATCCCCTGTCTCGGAGCGTACACTGTTCAGCTCACTCTGACTTCCGGGTATATTGATTATCTTAATGGCAGAATAAAAGGACTTTCCACGTTCTGTTCTCTGGGCCTTATATACTTTGCCAAAAGAACCTTCGCCAATTTTCTCTATTATCTTCCATTCCGGCCATGCCGAAACCGGCAGTTCCCTATCCATGCTGCACCTCCTTTTGTTTCGTGATCTGTAGCACTTCAATGCAATTAGTACAGCTGGCAAATATATCCAACATACATTTATCAGCTGCCGTTCTATGTTTAAACGAAATAAAAAAGCTTTTTATTTCATTTTATCTCCAAATTATACTGGCATTATAACACAAAAGCTGCATTTTTTGTATTTCTCTCTTTTTGGATACTAAGAAATATTTTTCCAGAAGAAGATACTCTCAGTTCTGGAATTACTATAGATAATTATTCACAATCTGCTTTGTTATCTGTACATAAACAAAAAGTCGATCATCCCCTTATCCAAAGAAGTTTGAACTCATTATTTACCCCAAATTAAAAGAGAACTACCTTCCGGCACTTTCCAATACCAGTATAGATAGTTCTCTTATAAATTCATTTATATGTCAGCCCGGATAAAAATTCTGTGCCGAAAGTTTTTAATTATTCGTTATCTTCTGTATCTTCAGCTTCTTCTGCATCAGATTCTTCAACGTCGAATTCTTCATCCTCCGGAAGTTCTTCATCCATTGTGATCATCTCATCATCTTTAATCTCTTCATCCTGAAGTTCTTCTGCTGTTTCTTCAACAGGAACCTGTGGTTCAGGCATTGTGCTGTCGAGTCTTACGTCTCTGTAGCGTTTCATACCAGTACCAGCCGGGATCAGCTTACCGATGATTACGTTCTCTTTCAGACCGATCAGCGGATCAACTTTGCCCTTGATAGCAGCTTCCGTCAGAACTTTAGTTGTTTCCTGGAAGGAAGCGGCTGACAGGAAGGAGTTTGTAGCAAGAGATGCCTTGGTAATACCAAGCATAACCTGTTTACCTTCTGCAGGCTGTTTGCCTTCTTTTTCCATCTGCTCGTTAACATCTTCATATTCAAGGAAGTCAACCAGTGTTCCTGGAAGGAATTCTGTATCTCCGTTATCTTCAATACGGATCTTCTTCAGCATCTGACGAACGATAACCTCGATATGCTTATCGCTGATCTCAACACCCTGGAGACGATATACACGCTGTACTTCACGGATCATATAATCCTGAACTGCACGTACACCCTTAATTCTCAGGATATCATGCGGATTTACGCTACCTTCTGTAAGTTCATCACCTGCTTCAAGGATCTGTCCGTCTGTGATCTTGATACGGGATCCGTATGGAATAAGGTAAGTCTTGGATTCACCTGTTTCCTGATCTGTAACGATAACTTCACGTTTCTTCTTAGTGTCATTGATAACAGCAACACCAGGAATCTCTGTGATGATGGCAAGACCTTTCGGCTTTCTTGCCTCAAAAAGCTCCTCGACACGAGGAAGACCCTGTGTGATATCTCCACCGGCAACACCACCACTATGGAAGGTACGCATGGTAAGCTGTGTACCTGGCTCACCGATAGACTGAGCAGCAATAATACCGACAGATTCACCAACCTGAACAGCCTCACCTGTTGCAAGGTTCGCACCGTAACACTTCGCACAGATACCAACTTTACACTTACATGTAAGAATTGTACGGATCTTAACTCTCTCGATAGATCCGCCGGTCTGATTGTCCACGCCCTCTTTCATGATACGGGCAGCACGCTTCGGTGTGATCATATGGTTAGCTTTAACGATAACCTCGCCATCTTTATTCTTAATTGTCTCGCAGGCAAAACGACCTGTGATACGTTCCTGAAGTCCTTCGATCTCTTCTTTACCGTCTACAAAGCCTTCTACATACATACCTGAGATCTCGTCTCTGTTCTCACAGCAGTCTGTCTCACGTACGATCAGATCCTGGGAAACGTCAACCATACGTCTTGTCAGATATCCTGAATCGGCTGTACGAAGAGCGGTATCGGACATACCTTTTCGAGCTCCATGTGCAGACATGAAGTATTCCAGTACGTCAAGACCTTCACGGAAGTTTGACTTGATAGGCAGCTCGATGGTGTGACCGGTTGTATCGGCCATCAGTCCTCGCATACCTGCAAGCTGTTTGATCTGTTTATCGGAACCACGGGCACCGGAGTCAGCCATCATGAAGATGTTGTTGTATTTATCAAGTCCGGACAGCAGAGCATGTGTCAGTTCATCGTCAGTCTTCTTCCATGTATCAACAACTTCTTTGTAACGCTCTTCTTCAGTAATAAGACCACGTTTGTAGTTCTTTGTGATAAGGTCTACTGTATCCTGAGCCTGTTTGATCATTTCCGGCTTCTGAGGCGGAACGGTCATATCGGCAATGGCAACAGTCATGGCTGCACGTGTGGAATATTTATAACCTGTAGCTTTAATATCATCCAGAACCTCTGCGGTCTTTGTAGCACCGTGAGTATTAATAACTTTTTCAAGAATCTGTTTCAGCTGTTTCTTAGCTACCAGGAAGTCTACCTCAAGAAGAAGTTCATTTCCAGGAATGCTTCTGTCTACGAAACCAAGATCCTGAGGAAGGATTTCGTTGAACAGGAAACGTCCAAGTGTAGATTCTACTGTACCGGTCAGAACGGATCCATCTGGCATTGTCTTGCTGCAGCGAACATGAATTCTGGACTGCAGTGTGATTACTTTATTTTCATAAGCAAGGATTGCTTCGTTTACACTCTTGAAATACTTGCCTTCACCCTTATTTCCAGGTCTCTCCTGAGTCAGGTAGTAAATACCAAGTACCATATCCTGTGAAGGAACGGCTACAGGACCACCATCAGAAGGTTTCAGCAGGTTGTTCGGTGATAACAGAAGGAAACGGCACTCTGCCTGAGCTTCCTGTGAAAGTGGAAGATGTACGGCCATCTGGTCACCATCAAAATCGGCGTTGAACGCGGTACAAACCAGCGGATGCAGTTTGATTGCTTTACCTTCTACAAGGATTGGTTCGAATGCCTGGATACCAAGACGGTGCAGTGTAGGTGCACGGTTCAGCATAACCGGGTGTTCTTTGATAACATCTTCGAGAACATCCCATACAGCCGGCTCCAGCTTCTCAACCATTTTCTTAGCGTTCTTAATGTTGTGTGAAGTTCCGTTGGCAACAAGCTCTTTCATAACAAAAGGTTTGAACAGCTCGATCGCCATCTCTTTTGGAAGACCGCACTGGTAAATCTTAAGTTCCGGTCCTACGACGATAACGGAACGTCCGGAATAGTCAACTCGTTTACCAAGAAGGTTCTGACGAAAACGTCCGGATTTACCTTTCAGCATATCGGAAAGGGATTTCAGGGCTCTGTTTCCAGGACCTGTTACAGGACGTCCACGACGGCCGTTGTCGATCAGGGCATCAACTGCTTCCTGAAGCATACGTTTCTCGTTACGAACGATAATATCCGGTGCACCTAATT
>CAJLTE010000102.1 GCA_905209435.1 uncultured Blautia sp.
ACTGCACAGGTGATCGCAGACAGACTTGCAAGAGCCGGTGAAGAGGCAAAAGGTATGGGACAGTATGATTATATTCTTGTCAATGATACCGTAGAAGAATGCGTAGATCATCTGCATCAGATTATTGTAAGTGAACATTCCAGAGCATTCAGAAATGTTGAATTCATTGCAGATATCCAGGAGCAGACAAAAGCATTTCATAAATAATATATGAGTTTTACACTATTATGATAATTATGCGGCGGAAGCCGCTTAAAAGAAAGGAGAAAATATATGATACATCCATCTTATACAGAATTAATTGAAGCAATTAACGAGAACAGTGAGGATGACGATACAACGATGTCCCTTAACAGCCGTTATTCACTTGTACTTGCTACAAGCAAACGTGCACGCCAGCTTATTGCGGGCTCCAAACCACTTGTAGAGGGCGCAGCAGGCAAGAAACCTCTTTCTATTGCCATTGATGAACTTTATAAAGGAAAAGTAAAAATCCTTGCTCCAGAAGAAAACGAAGAGGAAGAGCAGGCTGTTCCGTCAGCAGAAGCTCAGGCAGCAGTTGAAACTTCTGAAGAAGCAGCTCAGACAGAAGAGGCAGCAGTTGAGGAAACAACAGAAGCATAAGAGACTGACAAAAGTAACACAATAGACGAACAAAAAAGATGTGTCTGAGAATTACAGCAGTATATTTTCAGACACATTCTCTATGGGAGAATTTATGAAATTATTATTTGTATCATTAGGCTGTGACAAGAACCTTGTTGACTCTGAAGAGATGCTTGGACTTCTTACCGGCAATGGGTTTGAAATCGTAGACGATGAGACTGAAGCAGAGGCAATCGTAGTAAACACCTGTTGTTTTATTAACGACGCAAAGGAAGAGAGTGTAAATACGATTCTTGAGATGGCAGAATATAAGAAAGCCGGAAGCTGTAAAGTTCTTATTGTCACAGGATGTATGGCACAGCGTTACAAAAATGAGATTATTGAGGAAGTACCGGAAGTTGATGCAGTACTTGGAACAACTTCCTACGGAGATATTCTCAAAGCGATCAATGAAGCAATGGAAGGAAAACATTTCGAGGAATTTAAAGATATCGATTATCTTCCGGAGAAACTTGGAAAACGAGTTCTGACAACAGGCGGACATTTCGGATATCTTAAGATTGCAGAGGGATGTGACAAGCATTGTACTTACTGCATTATCCCGAAACTCCGCGGTAAGTTCCGGAGTGTTCCGATGGAACGTCTGTTAGAGCAGGCGAAGGAGATGGCAGAAGAAGGTGTAAAAGAACTGATTCTGGTTGCGCAGGAAACAACCGTTTACGGAACTGATATCTACGGAAAAAAATCTCTGCATATTCTTCTTAAAGAATTATGCAAGATCAAAGGTATCCGCTGGATCCGTGTGCTTTACTGTTATCCGGAGGAGATTTATGATGAACTGATCCAGACTATGAAAGAGGAGAAGAAAATCTGTCATTATCTGGACCTGCCGATACAGCATGCAAGTGACCGCATCTTAAAAAGAATGGGCAGAAGAACCACACAGGCAGAGCTGGTAGCTATTGTAAACAAGCTCCGACAGGAAATTCCGGATATTGTGCTCCGTACCACTTTAATTTCCGGTTTTCCTGGAGAAACCCAGGAAGATCATGAAGAACTGATGGGATTTGTAGATGAGATGGAATTTGACAGACTGGGAGTATTTACCTATTCGCCGGAGGAAGATACCCCGGCAGCGACTATGCCTGATCAGGTTCCGGAGGAAGTCAAAGAAGAGAGACGTGATGAGATCATGGAACTTCAGCAGGAGATTTCCTATGACAAGGGAACTGATCGCATCGGACAGGAGCTTCTCGTAATGATTGAGGGAAAAGTCGCGGACGAGAGCGCATACATTGGAAGAACTTATGGAGATGCACCAAAGGTCGACGGTTATATTTTTGTGCAGACAGGAGAACTTCTCATGACAGGAGATTTCGCAAAGGTACGTGTGACCGGTGCACTGGAATATGATTTGATAGGAGAGTTGGCAGATGAATACACCGAATAAACTTACAGTAGCCAGAATGATTCTGGTACCATTTCTTGTACTGTTTATGCTTACAGGCTGGGGCGGCGATGCAAACCGTTATATATCCCTTGCTATTTTCGTGGTAGCCAGCGTGACTGACTGGTTTGACGGAAAGCTTGCCAGAAAATACAATCTGGTAACAAATTTTGGTAAATTTATGGATCCTCTTGCAGATAAGTTGCTTGTCTGCTCTGCAATGATCTGTTTTATTGAACTCGATAAACTTCCGGCATGGATTGTTATCATCATTATAGGAAGAGAATTTATCATCAGCGGATTTCGCCTGATCGCAGCTGAGAACGGTATTGTGATCGCAGCTAATTACTGGGGAAAATTCAAGACGGTATCTCAGATGATCATGATTATTCTTTTGTTGATCGATTTGGGTGGGGTATTTGATATTCTGGAACAGGTATTTATCTGGCTTTCAGTTGCTCTTACGATTATTTCTCTGATCACATATATCTGGCAGAATAAGAGTGTATTATCTATGCAGGATTGATAATGATATTTTGCTTGCATAAAATTAATAGAGAGTGATTAAGTGTTGGGGCTGATATTTTGGCCTCAACTTTTTTATGTTATAGGAAATTACTCCGTAATATTCCTATGACATAATAAGCCCTCTGGGCAGGATTCTTTCTTGTATTATATAAAAAAATTACATAAAAATATATCTGAATATCTGACTTGGTGTTATACTGAGATTAAGGAGATTTTATCAGAACAGAAAGGAAACATAAATATGGTTACAGAATTAATTGCTGTAGGTACTGAGATTTTACTTGGAAATATCGTAAACACAAATAGTGCATACCTGTCAGAAAAATGTGCGGAACTTGGTCTTGCGGTTTATTATCAGTCAGTAGTGGGGGATAATCCGGACAGAATGAAGAGCGTGATCAAAACAGCTCTGGATCGTTCTGATGTAATCATTCTTACAGGAGGCCTCGGACCTACAGAGGATGACCTGACAAAAGAGATTACAGCTGAAGTAATGGGATTTCCGCTTGTAGAGGATGCTCATACCAGGGAATTAATGGAAGCATACCTGAAGGAATATGAGAAGAATCACCCGCAGCGCCGTATTACCAAGAATAATTACAAACAGACCATGGTACCTGAAGGAGCTATTGTTATGGATAACCACAATGGTACAGCTCCGGGACTGATCATGGAGAAAAAGGGAAAGACAGCTATCCTGCTTCCCGGACCTCCAAATGAGATGGTACCGATGTTCGAAGAATCCGTTTATCCATATTTGCGCAAAAAGCAGCCGGAGATCATTTATTCCCGGATGGTAAAGATCAGCGGCATTGGCGAAAGTCAGGTAGCAGAGGAAATTCAGGATCTGATTGATAAACAGACGAATCCGACGATTGCTCCTTATGCGAAAACAGGTGAAGTACATTTAAGAGTTACTGCAAAGGCAGAGGACGAAAAAAAATGTAAAGAAATGATAAAACCAATCGTACGTGAACTGAAGAAACGTTTCGGAAAGAATGTTTTTGCCACAAGAGAAGATAAAACTCTGGAAGAAGCAGTTGTAGATCTTTTGAAAGAGAAAAATATGACTTTATCTCTTGCAGAATCCTGCACAGGCGGAGCGGTTGCTGCACGTATTGTAAATGTACCGGGAGCCTCTGATTCGCTAATGTGTGGTTATGTAACTTATACAAATCGTGCAAAGAGGAAATGTCTTGGCGTAAAGAAATCCACTCTGAACAAAGAGGGGGCTGTTTCAGCAAAATGCGCAAAAGAGATGGCAAAAGGCGGAGCAAAAGCTGCCAGAACAGATGTATGTCTTTCTGTTACCGGACTTGCAGGCCCTGGCGGTGGAACAAAAGAAACACCGGTAGGAACTGTATTTATGGGATGCACCTGTGCTGGAAAGACTACAACAAGAGAGTTTCATTTTACAGGCAACAGAAGCCGTATCAGAGGCCAGGCAGTTGCACAGGCACTGACCTTTATACGTGACAGTCTTTTAGAGTGTGAGGAATAAGAGGTCTTATTAATAAAAGAGTACATTCGGAAAACAGAGGTGTGATCTCCTGTTTTCCTGCAATGTACTCTTTTGCTGATTTTATCTTCTTGATTTACTGCATCATTTTCATGAGGCTGATAACTCTGTCCAGTTTCTGTATTTCTTCCGGGGATTTTCCCATCTTCAGGACTTCAATGATCGTAGAGATTTCGTTTGCGTTAAATTTCAGACCGCCTTTTTTTCCCTGAGAAGCTGCATTCATCAGGAATGGCAGCATGTCATTTGCTCCTTTTGTACTCCCCTGGGCTGCCAGGTTCTGAAGCATATCCAGCTTGGAACGGTCCATGCCTGCAAGCCTTGGATTGCTGCGCCAGTCATCATTCATTTGACTCCTCCTTTTGGGTACCATTTGGCTGATTCATCAGCTGAAGCATCTGAATCATAGCCATCATATTTACCATCTGATTTAATTTATCCCTGCTGGGGCCATAACAAAAACTGCGGATTTCATTGATCATATCCATAGGATCCTGAGCAGGGATGCTCATTGCGCTTAATCCGCTGTCAGAATCCGGCCTGCCGAAAATGGAGACTGTATTAAGAAATTCAGCAGCTTTTTCATAGATAGAGAAAATCTGCCGTCCTTTAGGCGGAAGATAAGGAATGGCAGCTTTTATCAACTGTCCCCGGTCAGAACTGACCATCTGATCCAAAAGAGTCTGAGCAATTTGATCATCATTCATAGGATCTGCTTCCATTTTATGATTTTTATTAACAGGATATGACGGAGAAAAGGATTCTGACATATAATGAATTATAGAAAATAATAAATGGAGAATAGAACATTGAAATCGGAAGCTGACGAAAATAAAGAAATGCTGGTTATAGATGAAAATGCTTTTTATGAAATAGATCTGGAATGTGTCAGAGACAAAAAGAGACAGGAAAACAGACAAAAACAAAATGGGAAAACTTCTGCGAATCAAAGTTCAAAGAGATAAATTTACTTCAAAAAGGCAGAGGGAGAGTCCCCTCTGCCAGCAGACGATGGTTATCAGCATCCACATCCGCAGCCATTGCCGCACAGCAGAAGCAGTACGATAATGATCCAGCAGCTGTCGCCGTTGCCGCATCCGTTGTTGCATCCACAGCCGTTATTTCCGCACAGACACAGCAGAATGATGATCCACAGGATATTGCAGCAGGAGTTGTTTCCACAGGAAAGGCCCCAGCCGTTATTACATCCATTATCACATCCGCAGCCATTATTATTGCATCCGCATCCGCCTCTGTCGTCTCCGCATCCTCCACAATTGGTAGCAGCTAAGTCACTCATGTTAGATCCTCCAGAATTTCTTTACACTCATATCATATGTGGGCGCTGGAAATGTGTTACTTTTAGAATAAAAAAAGGAGTATTTGCCGGGGACATTTTTTCGTAACTGGAAATATTCGAAAGTTGACAAGAAAATATGAATCAGATATAATGGGACTTGTAACAAAATTGTAATGATTGAGAAAGAAATGCAACAACAACCTAATTAAAACGTAAAACATTGTGTAAAAATGAAGAGAGAGGAAACGGGGAATAGGAATGAAGAAACATGGGAAAATGTTGTTAAAGTATCTGCTTCTTTTTATAATAACTGTTTTTGTACTGGGCTGTTTTAGTGTATCAGCGGCAACCAAAACAGGTTTTGTAACCCAGAATGGAAAAACTTATTACATAAACAAAGACGGTTCCAAACAGAAAGGCTGGCTGACACTTGACGGCAGGAAATATTATTTTAACAAGAACACCGGTGTTCAGTTGAAGGGCTGGGTAAAAAGTTCCGATGGAAAAGTAGTCAGATACTTTACCAAAGGAATAGGATGCATGGTAACGGGATTCCTTACAGACACAAAAGGTAATACACGTCATTTCGATGAAAAGACAGGCATTATGACAAAAGGCTGGCTGACACATTCTGACGGTTATAAATACTATTTTTATAGTGGATCTGGTATTATGGCAAAGGGCTGGGTGGAGAACTCGCAGAAGCAGAAGCGATACTTCAGACAGAGCAATGGCCGCATGTGTACAGGATGGATCAAGAGCACTGCCGGGAACTACAGATATTTTAAACCATCTAATGGAATTATGTATGTTGGACTGAACAAGATAAGTTCATATTATTATTATTTTTCAAAGACATCAGGTGTCCGTTATCAGAAAGGATTTGGCGCCGTAGGAGGTAAAAAATATTATTTTGATCCATCAAACGGAAAGGCAAAGATTGGCTGGCTGACACTGGACGGTAAGAAATATTACTTTAACTCAACCGGAGTTATGCTGACAGGCACGATTGCTTCCATTGATGGAACTACATATCAGTTTGATTCTGATGGTGTGGCAACAAAGACATCTTCCAATTATGTAATAGATGGAAATTATGTTAAAGTCTATGATGCCAAGAATAATAAATATTATTATATGGAAAAGCAGTTTGTGCAGCATCCGGGAATTGCTGACGGGACAGTAACAGATCTGGATCTGCTGGCAGCAGTATGTGATGCGGAAGCCGGTGATCAGGGCTTGATTGGAATGGAAGCAGTTGCACTTTGTGTATTAAACTGTACAATTGATAAATATAAAGAATTTCCATCTCAGATTCGATATGTAGTATATCAGGGAAAACCAACTCAGTATGCGGTTGTAACAGACGGTGCTTTGCTTAAGCGACTGAAAGGTCAGTTTGAGGACAGAACCAATGCTTATGCGGCAGCAAAAGCAGCAATGGAAATGTTTAATAATTATGTAAACCGTGGTACAAAGAGAGTACTTAAGGGATTTTCAACAAAGGACTTTAACTATAAGTTTTTCATGACTCCTGCAGCGTTCTGGTCTCAGAATCTTAATTTCAGCAAACTGGAATATGAGCAGTATAAAGGACATGTATTCTTTGTAGACTGGATTTCCGGTTGACCGGATAATAAGTGACGCATCAACACTTTAAGTTGATGAAATCAAGCTGGAATATATATGAAATTCCTTGACAAATAAAATCTGTATTTGTATACTTTCAGTTATGTAGGAATTTGGAAAAGAGCCAGAAAGGTCTTTCCGAGTATCCATAAGATATGAAAAAGCACAGATGGGAAAAAGTAACGTAAGGAAAGCAGACAGAGAGCAGCCGGCGGGTGAGAGGCACGTGTGGAACTTATGTGAATACCTCCCGGAGCTCTGCACCGAACATTTTATAACTGATAAGTAGGCTGCAGCGGAGTGGCATCCGTTAACATGCTTAAGTAATAGGAAATCCGTTGTTTTTAACTAAATCAAGTAAGTCCCCTGCTTCAATTGCGAAAAGCAATAAGCAGTGGGTGGGGACTTGCTTGTATCAGGAAGAGTGCAAGCTCTTTCTGATAAACTGCGGAGCAGTTATTTGGTTATGAGCAAGTAGCGAAGCGGATTGCGAATATCCGTTTGACTAACTGGTGGTATGGAATGTTACTTATGGAGGCAGAGAATGCGAGTTTTCTGCGAATTTAGGTGGTAACGCGGGACCCGGTTCTCGTCCTAAACGGACAGGAACCGGGTTATTTTATTACGAGGAGGAAACAAACAATGACAGTTTGGGACGAGCTGAAAGCCCGTGGTCTGATTGCCCAGGTAACAGACGAAGAAGAGATCAAAGAAATGGTAAATAATGGTAAAGCCACATTTTATATTGGTTTTGACCCTACTGCAGACAGTCTTCATGTTGGACATTTCATGGCACTCTGCCTGATGAAACGTCTGCAGATGGCAGGAAATAAACCAATTGCATTATTAGGTGGCGGTACCGGTATGATCGGTGATCCGTCCGGAAGATCTGATATGCGAAAAATGATGACAGTAGAGACCATCCAGCACAACATCGACTGTTTCAAGAAACAGATGGAACGTTTCATCGATTTCTCAGACGGCAAGGCATTAATGGTAAATAATGCAGACTGGCTGATGAACTTAAACTATGTAGAGGTACTTCGTGATGTTGGACCACATTTCTCTGTAAACCGTATGCTTTCTCATGAGTGCTACAAACAGCGTATGGAACGTGGACTTACCTTCCTTGAGTTCAACTACATGATCATGCAGAGCTATGATTTCTACATGCTGTATCAGAAATACGGCTGTACCATGCAGTTCGGTGGTGATGATCAGTGGGCAAACATGCTTGGCGGTACAGAGCTGATCCGTCGTAAACTTGGCAAAGATGCTTACGCAATGACCATCACACTTCTTCTGAACTCCGAAGGTAAGAAGATGGGTAAAACACAGTCCGGTGCTGTATGGCTTGACCCGGAGAAGACTTCTCCTTTCGATTTCTATCAGTACTGGAGAAACGTGGATGATGCAGATGTTATCAAATGTATGCGTCTCCTTACATTCCTTCCATTAGAAGAAATCGACGAGATGGCAAAATGGGAAGGAAGCCAGTTAAATAAAGCAAAAGAAATCCTTGCATATGAGCTGACAAATCTGGTTCACGGCGAAGAAGAAGCAAAGAAAGCACAGGAAGGCGCAAGAGCACTTTTTGCAGGTGGCGCTGATACTGCACATATGCCGACTACTGAGCTTACAGATGAAGATTTCTCAGAAGAGGGAACAATCGACCTGATCTCCATGCTTGTAAAAGCAGGAATGGTTCCGACACGTTCCGAAGGACGCCGTGCCATTGAACAGGGTGGTGTTTCTATCGATGGCGAGAAGATTACAGATGTGAAATACGTGGTTGCCAAAGATGCACTTTCAGGTGATGGTGTAGTGCTTAAAAAAGGCAAAAAGAAATTTAACAAAGTTCTGGCAAAATAATATATAATATAAGAAATGCATGGAATGATCTGGTGGTAAAAACTGTATAGTTTTGGAAACCGGACAGAATATGTATAGAGGATTATAAAAATATCAGGATGTGTGGCGTATTTCCGACTGATTGCTTATGCGATCTGTCAGAGAAATATCTGCATATCCGATTTCAGGAGGAAAAGATTATGAAGAAATACGGAGTAAACGAACTTCGTCAGATGTTCCTGGACTTCATGGAGAGCAAAGGACATCTGGTAATGAAAAGCTTTTCCCTGGTACCACAGGGAGATAAGAGTCTTCTGCTGATCAATGCAGGTATGGCTCCGCTGAAACCATATTTTACAGGTGCTGAGATCCCGCCGAGAACAAGAGTAAGTACCTGCCAGAAATGTATCCGTACAGGTGATATCGAGAATGTAGGTAAAACTGCACGTCACGGTACATTCTTTGAGATGCTTGGTAACTTCTCCTTTGGTGACTATTTTAAGAAAGAAGCCATCCACTGGTCCTGGGAATTCCTCACAGAGGTAGTAGGACTGGATGCAAACCGTCTGTATCCTTCCGTATATCTGGAAGATGATGAAGCATTTGACATCTGGAACAAAGAAATCGGAATCCCGGCTGACAGAATTTTCCGTTTTGGAAAAGAAGATAACTTCTGGGAGCATGGCGCAGGTCCCTGTGGTCCATGTTCAGAGATCTACTATGACCGTGGAGAGAAATACGGCTGCGGGAAACCCGGCTGTACAGTAGGATGTGACTGCGACCGTTACATGGAAGTATGGAACAACGTATTTACTCAGTTTGAGAACGATGGTAACGGAAATTATACAACACTGAAACAGAAGAATATTGATACAGGTATGGGTCTGGAACGTCTGGCAGTTGTTGTACAGGATGTAGATTCTATCTTCGATGTAGATACCATCTGTGCACTGCGTAACCTGGTATGTGAGATCTCCGGAAAAGAATATGAGAAGAACTATAACGATGACGTATCAATCCGTCTGATCACAGACCATATCCGTTCTGCAACATTCATGATCTCCGACGGTATCATGCCTACAAACGAAGGCCGCGGCTATGTACTTCGCCGTTTGATCCGTCGTGCAGCACGTCACGGACGTCTTCTTGGAATCGAAGGAACCTTCCTTGCCAGATTAAGTGAAGAAGTGATCAATGGTTCCAAAGCAGGATATCCGGAACTGGAAGAGAAGAAAGAATTTATCTTTAAAGTTCTCACAAACGAAGAAAACCAGTTTAACAAGACCATTGACCAGGGACTTCGTATTCTTGGAGAGATGGAAGATGAGATGAAAGCAGCAGGAGAGAAAACGCTTTCCGGCGAAAATGCATTCAAATTATATGATACTTACGGATTCCCGAAGGATCTTACAAAAGAGATCCTTGAGGAAAAAGGATATGATATCGACGAGGCTGGCTTCCAGAAATGTATGGAAGAGCAGAGAAACAAAGCACGTTCTGCACGTG
>CAJLTE010000103.1 GCA_905209435.1 uncultured Blautia sp.
CACGTGTACAGCGTAACCCTACAGTTAAATCTGAGATCCAGATGCGTAATTTCGAAGCAAGCATTCCTGTTGGATTCTTCTGCTATCCAATCAGCCAGGCTGCAGATATCACTGCATTCCGTGCTACTACTGTTCCGGTTGGAGAAGATCAGCTTCCAATGCTCGAGCAGTGTAAAGAGATCGTTCACAAATTCAATACTGTATACGGTGAGACTCTTACAGAACCGGAGATCATCCTTCCTTCCAATAAAGCTTGTCTCCGTCTTCCAGGTATTGATGGAAAAGCCAAAATGAGCAAATCTCTCGGAAACTGCATCTATCTTGCAGATGAAGAAGCAGATGTTAAGAAGAAAGTTATGTCCATGTTCACAGACCCGAATCATCTTCGTGTGGAAGATCCGGGACGTGTGGAAGGAAACCCTGTATTTATTTATCTGGATGCTTTCTGCAAACCGGAATACTTCGCAGAATTCCTGCCTGAATACCAGAATCTGGACGAGCTGAAAGCACACTATACACGCGGTGGCCTGGGAGATGTTAAGGTTAAGAAATTCCTGAACAAAGTACTCCAGGCAGAGCTTTCTCCGATCCGTGAAAGACGTAAACACTGGGAGCAGCATCTTGACGATGTATATGATATTCTCAAAGAGGGAAGCAAAGTTGCTGAAGCAAAAGCAGCTCAGACGCTTCATGATGTACGTTCTGCTATGCAGATTAACTACTTTGATGACAACAGTCTGATTAAATAATTTCAAAAATATCTTATGATGATCAGATATTTTCTGTTAAACTAACATTTAAAAGGTTCAGATAATGAGTATAATTTCTCATATCTGAACCTTTTTTATTCTTCACTATTTTATATTTTACTGTTTACCTGTATTTGCTGTGCTTCTTCTGCTATTCACCAGAAACTTTCGAATATTTTTTCTCATTATCTTCTTTTCTGCAAAGTTCACAGAAGCATTATTCTGCCTGTCTGATGGTTTCTGGCATCCATTTTC
Organism: uncultured Blautia sp.; assembly: GCA_905209435.1. The sequence goes on from CAJLTE010000103.1 coordinate 1,005, forward strand.
CTTTCCATGCATAGATCAGCATCAGCACCATTCCTACTGCCCATGATACCGGGTAAAGCACATAGATGATATCGATGCTGCTGAAATGCGGCACTACAAACTGAATCCACAGGATACGAAACAGACACAATGCCAGAAGCATCACTACCATTGGCGGCACGGTCTTTCCTGTTCCACGGATAGTTCCTGCAAGAGAATGCATAATTCCAAGAAGGAAATAAAATGGACAGAAATATTTCATTGCCTGTGCGCCGAAATAAATTACCTCTTTATCACTGCTGAAGATTCCGATGATCGGTCTGGAAAAAGTCAACAGGAGGATTCCAGTCACTATGGTATAAAGAACACTCATTGCAAGTGTCACACGCAGGCCCTTCTTAATCCTGTCTGTCTTTCCTGCACCGTAATTCTGTCCGGTAAAAGTTGTCGCTGCCATACTGAAACTCATTACCGGCAGGATATTAAATCCATCTACTTTCAGATAAGCACCGAATCCAGCCATTGCGCTGGCACCAAATCCATTAACTCCTGACTGTACCAGTACATTTGAGAAAGAGATTACAGTATTTTGAATTGCAGTTGGCAGTCCCACCTGGATAATCCGTCCTGCCATTATTTTGTCAATAGACAGTTTTTTCGGATTTACACGGTAAATATCCGGAACTCTCACAAGAAACCATAAGGCAAAGATACTGGAGAGTACCTGACTGATATCCGTTGCAATCGCAGCTCCCTCAACTCCCATATGCATCCCGCCGATCAGCCATAAATCCAGAAAAATATTGGAAAAAGAAGCCACTGCCAGATACATCAGGGAACGTCTGGAATTGCCTACTGCATTCAAGATTCCTGCTGCCATATTGTAGATAACATTAAATACAAGTCCGTAGGAATAAATTCTCAGATACAGTACTGACTGATCCATAACTTCTTCCGGTGTTTTCATCCATCTGAGGATTGCCGGTGAAAATATGATTCCTGCAATGGTAAGAACAATTCCAAGGATAAATGCAAGCATCAATGCGGTATGTACGGCCCTCTGAACGCCTTTCTCATCTCCTGCTCCGTAAAACTGTGATACAATAACACCTGCTCCTGCAGATGCCCCCATACTGAATGCGATCAGCAGACAGATCAGTGATGTACTGGAACCGACTGCTGCCAGCGCATTGCTTCCCACAAAATTTCCTACAATAATTGAGTCCACTGTATTGTACATCTGCTGAAGCAGATTTCCCAAAATCAGTGGTATCGAAAACAGAAGGATCTGCTTCCAGATGGTTCCTTCTGTCATGGTTTTAACCGGTTTTGACTTCATTGCCATGCTTCGGCTTTTCTCATTTGCTGCCACTATTGTTTCCCCCTCATCCATTTTTGTGCATATATTTAATTATAAGGCATTTCTATTAGAAATCAATAGAACATCACATCAAATAAATCTTGTTGTTATTGCATTTCTTTCACATTTCCTGTACAATACTTTTATATTGTAAAGTACGAAACAGGAGGTAATTTATTATGGCTTTTGACATCACACCTTATGTAGATATGTCCCCAAAGGATGTCCGCGAACTCATCCGTAAGGGAGTTATTGATTTTCCGACAGCCGGTATGTGCCGTGGTTATGCACAGGCAAATCTGGTAATCCTGCCGCCCGAATATGCAGCAGATTTTGAAGAATTTGCACACAAGAATCCATTCCCGTGCCCAATTCTTGAAATCATCAAAGGTACTCCTGAGACCCATGATATGGGAGAAGGCGGAAATATCTGCACTGACATTCCGAAATATCGAATTTATGAAAACGGCGTATTTACCAAAGAAATCACTGATGCTTCTGAATACTGGAAAGAGGGATATGTAGGATTTCTGATCGGCTGTTCTTTCTCTTTCGAAGAAGCACTGATCAGAGAAGGAATTGAGATCCGCCACATTGCTCAGGGAAGAAATGTGCCTATGTTTAAGACAAATATCCAGACAGTTCCTGTCGGACCATTCTCCGGTCCTATGGTTTGCTCCATGCGCCCGATGACACCTGAAAACGCTAAGAAAGCCTATGATATTACTTTCAAAATGCCAAATGTTCACGGTGCTCCTGTACATATGGGTGATCCGAAAGAAGTCGGTGTTGCCGATGTTATGAAACCGGATTACGGAGAAGCTGTCGATATCTACGAAGGTGAAATTCCTGTATTCTGGCCATGTGGTGTTACTCCTCAGGCAGCAATCGAGAACGCAAAACCTCCGATCGTTATCACTCATGCTCCGGGACATATGTTTATTACAGATATTCCAAACGCAGAGCTGAACGACTATCTGGAAGCTAAGAAAAAAGCAAAATAATGCAGCTTTAATAGCACACAAATAAACAGGATTGTTATATAACGGAATACCTAAAATATTCTCGTTACAACAATCCTGTTTTTATTTTCTGTTTCCTTCAGGAAATCTTATCTGTTCCAATCTGGTATTTTCAGATCTGATACCATTTAATTTCATTTGCCTCCAGATGTAACTGGAAACTGCTTCCATCACCTCTGTAAACGACAGTATCCTGCGGTTCGTAAGTATTATTGACTACACAGTATTTTCCATTTTTTACATAAGCATGTACTTCTACATTGTAGTTTGTAGAATACCAGCAGTGAAGTTCTTCCTCTGCAGATGCTGACCAGAGGACTGCACGGTAGAGTACGCGGCTGTTTTTGAAGCTGTATGGAAGTCCGCTGATATAAACACCTCTTCCTTTTCCAAAACTCTTCACTGCCATCTGTACTTCCTGATCTTCCTGAATCAGGATTTCTGTTTCCGGTAAAGCGTAAATGTTCTTCTTTCCTTCACCGAAATCAACCTCGCCTTCTGCGTCTTTAAGGATAAAATGATTTCTGTGTTCTTCCCAGTTATATTTATCTGTATTCAGATTAAATCCATGTTCTTCTTCTACTCCCAGAACATCATCTAACTGGATAAATCTGCCCTGCCACTGATGGGCCGCAGGTTCACCTACACCGATAAAGCCACCGCCATTATACACAAATTCTCTGACTGCTGTAATAATGGTTTCATCGATCCAGTTTTCACCGCCTGACTGCGCAGTGTCTGCATCTCCTACGTTAATTACCACATCAAATTTCTTCAGCAGATCTTTGTCAGCCTTGATATCATCAAAACTGATAAATGATACATCAAACGGGGCACCGCTTAATGCTTCAATAATTCCGAAATAGGAATAATTCTGCTTGTAGTAAATTGCATGATGTACCATATGATTGCCCCAGGAGCGCATTTTCCCCCAACAGTTCAGAACTGCTACACGTTTCACACAATACGGGGTAGTTCCCTGAATATTGTCATATAAAGTGCGGAACTCCTCGCATACCTCCTTGATATACTGTACGAAATCCGGGAACTCCAGGGCAAGTTTCAGATATCCGCCATATCCAATTCTCTGGATCGGACTTCGAAGGATTGCTCTTCTTGCTGTTACCCAGTTTACTTTTGCCTCTTTTACAGGATCACCGCCCTCATGGAAAGTGTCAGGGAAAAAGTATGGAAGAAATCTTCCTTCTGTATATCTCACATTCTTAATGTCGCTGAATAAACGCAGGGTAGCACCATTTCCAACACTTCCTACTACTGCATCCAGTCCGATAGATGCAAATTCATCCATAAATGGCTCCATACCGATCCAGTGATCACCCATGAACATCATGGCTTCTTTCCCATATTCATGTACGATGTCTACCATCTCTTTTGCGAGCTTCGCTACTTCTCTTCTCTGGAAAGCCTGGAAATCCTTAAATTCTTTTGACGGAATTCTGTAAGTATTATTCATATACCCCTGATCAATAATATATTCCGGTCTGAAAGGATATCCCACTTCCTGTTCAAACTGTTCCAGAATGTATGGGCTGACCGATGCAGAATAACCGAACCAGTCTACATATTTCTCTCTCGCCAGTTCATCAAATACAAGGGTGAACTGATGGAAAAATGTGGTAAATCTTACAACATTTACATAATCATGTGTCTCCAGAAATCTGCGAAGACGTTCCAGAGAATGTGCTCTTGTTTTCGGCTGACGCACATCAAATGTGATCTGCGGTTCTACATCTTTCCAGTCATTTACTACAGCATTGTACATATGTACAGGATCCCACATGATATATGCCAGAAAACTCACAGTGTACTCATGAAACATTTTGGGAGCTTTGATTATTACATTGCCTGTTTTTTCTTCATAAGACCACTGTTCTGTTGATACCGGTTCACCTGTGGTACGGTCTATAACTTCCCACCATCTTCGGATATCGTCTCTTGTATTTACTGCAAGCATGTCCGGATAAAGATGATCCATCAGATGAATTTCCAGTACATCTGAAGTTGCTGTATGAAAAGATGTCATGATATACATCTGCTGAATTTCTTCGGGATGCGCTTTCGCCCAGGCGTTATCTTTGCGGGTGGTATAGTAAGTTGCATAGATTTTTGCACCTGTGTCTTTCAGTTCCTGCGGGAACTCTGTACCATCACAGTCACGGATAGCGTCAGCTCCCCATTCTTCTATCATTTCCAGTGTCTGTGGTACCACATCTAAATCGGTTGGTATGGTTACACGGCCTTTTTCCATTTTCTGTTGCCTCCTTCATTTTCGTTTTATTGACAGACAGATAAGTTCAGCTTTACACTTATTCTTTCAGTTCTGTAATCATATTATTTTTCAATGTAATTTCACCGTCACACATATTCTTTCGTAACAGCGGAACACCTTTTCTGATATAAAACTGATTCTCTGATACATATGCATCCGGATTCCCTGACGGGCTTAAAATCCCGCCCAGATCATCATAACTTATGTTCTTTCGGAAAATATTATGGATTGCTTCTTCCAGACAGAACATGATACATCCGCCCTCATTTTGTCTGCTGTAATTGTATTCATATATGGTCCCGTCTCCGGAATCTGCATCGTATGCCATGCCGTCCTGATTCAGCCTTGTGTCCACGGCTTCGTTGAAACGAAACAGGGCATCTTTACATTTCCATGGCCAGATAGCTGCCGCTACTTTTCCCATTCGATCTTCCGGATGGCAGTAGATGCGGTCATTCATTTCGGCTGCACATGAATCTGAAGTATTGTGTTCTACCAGTGGTCTGAGCGCATACATAGGAGTAATAGCATCTCCGCCTGCGTTCTTTACATAGTTATTTCTGAGGATAATATTCTCATGTCCGTATTTACGAAACCATTCTTCCTGAAGTTCTGCACCTGCAAATCTGGCATGCTGATAGGTATATCCCACTGCAATTCCCCAGCGGCTGACATTCCATACACAGCAGCCTTCCACAGTCACTCCATCGTATCTGGCGATTCCCGTCTGCTCTTCATTTTGTGGTTTCAGAGCTGTCATATAAATTCCGCCATTGTTCATATGTTTGTTATACACGTTTCCATTTACATCATGAATCAAAAGATTTTGCAGCGTAATTTCATGAAGCGTACCTCTGTTCTGCGCTATAACCGCAACCCCGGTCCGGTCCATTTTGTGAGGTGCCGAATACATTTCATCCCGGGTAATGGTATCTTTATTTGTAATTTCCAGATCATGAATCCAGATATATTCTGCATCATAAAGAAGTATTGCAGAGGAAACATTTCCCCGATATACATGTGCAGGTGAATCCAATTGTGTGCCATAATCCTGATACCAGATACCAGTTCCATTCGCACAGATACACGGCAGATTTCCTTCTCCGTAGGATGCGATTTCTATTACATTCTCCTTCTCTCCTCTGCTTCTGATATGCAGATACTGGTTCTCAAATACAGATCCACGTTCCAGCAGGATGCGATCCCCTGCACCAAGCTCTGTCTCCATGATCTGATGCAGAGTTCTGAAAGGAGTCTCCTGTGTCAGACCGTCATTCTTATCATTCCCCCTGACTGAACTGACATAATATGTTATGGATTTCCTCTTCATATTCTATCTCCCGTATTCTCTTTTTGATGATCATGGCTACTTCTTCATATGTAAAGCTATCCCCGTGATATCGTGTAAATAAGTCTCTGTTTGCCTCATAGAATGCCTGCTTTTCTTCGTCTGAAATCGGGCGATATGTATAAAAGTTTTTCACCTTTTCACTTTCTGATACAAAATCAAGAAGAAAACGTGTCTGCTCATATCTGACATAAGCAGGCAGGCAAAACTTCTCAGGGCCATAAACAATTTCGCCTTTTTGAAGCATCTGTTCTCTTTTCTGGTTTTCTTTACGGCACCTGTCCTGTATTCCGTCCAGAGTATCATCTTCGATCAGACCCAGCTTTTTTGCAAAAAACAGTTCTGCTTTTAATTGTTTCTGCTCTTTTTCATTCATTAAAAATTTGTACATAAATTCTATACATCCTTTTTATTTCACTGCACCTGTCAGTCCGTTTGAGAAACTCTTCTGTAAACAGAAGAAAATGATTGCTGTCGGTAACGTACAGATCAGAACCCCAAGCATGAGCATTCCGTAATCAACACTGTATCCGCTCTTTAAGTTTGCAACCAGCATCGGCATTGTAATAGATGCATTGTCCTGCAGAATAACCTTTGGCCACAGATAATTGTTCCATGCATTCATGAATGTTACAGTCATTGCTGCACCGTAAGTAGACTTCATAATCGGTACATACATACGGAAAAAGATTGCAACTTCGCTCATTCCTTCCAATCTGCTGGCTTCAATAATATCTATCGGGAAGGATCTGGATGCCTGTCGAAACAGCATGATCATAAACGGTGTGGAAACTGATGGCAAAACCAGTGCGATCCAGCTGTTTACCAGTCCCATGCTGGAAAACATTTTAAACAACGGAATCATTAATGCAACAAATGGAAGCATCATAGCAAGAAGCAGAATACTCATCAGTGTATCCTTACCTTTATCATGATAAATTTCAAATCCGTAACCTGCGATAGAACATACCAACAGAGATATAATCGTGATCAGAATTGCATTTCTGAAAGAGTTAAACATAGCAAGTCCAAGGTTCTGATTAGCCACCAGTGTCTTAAAATTCTCCATCAGATATCCACCTGGAATCAGTCTTCCTCTTACAATATCAATGCTTTTATTGGTCGCTCCCGAAAGCATATAATACAGCGGAAATACTGACAGTAAACTGGCAATAATTAAGATTGCGTAGGATATGAAACGTTTGATTTTTCTAGTCACGGCTGTCACCTACTTTCATCTGGATTGCAGACAGGATTGCTACTGATACAAGGATAAATACAGACAATGCTGCTGCATAATTAAACTTCGGAGTCTCCATAAAGGAGATGTTAAATATGTAATGCGCAAGGGTCATGGTTGATTTACCGGGTCCTCCTGCAGTCAGGTTTACAGATTCATCAAACAGCTGCAGAGTTCCTGAAGTGGACATGATCGCCGTCAGAAGAATTGTCGGTTTCAACAGTGGAATAGTGATCTTAAAGAACTGCTGGAAAGCAGTAGCTCCGTCAATACGGCTGGCTTCATAAATAGACTGGTCGATGTTCTGAAGTCCGGCCAGATAAAATACCATATTGTATCCGGTCCATCTCCACACCAGTGCTATGATGATCACAAACCGGGCTGCCCATGCATTCTGAAACCAGTCCACAGCGCCAATCCCCATCTTTGTAAGGATCATATTTACAAACCCGTCCGGTGCAAACAGAGATTTAAAGATCATAGAATAGGATACCAGTGATGTCGCACACGGAAGGAAAATCATAGTTCTGAATAATCCCTTGAAACGAAGAGTGGCATCATTCAGAAGCTGCGCCAGGATCAATGCCAGGATCAGCATGATCGGCACCTGGATAATAAAGTAAAATACTGTATTAAATAAACATTGTTTAAAGGTTCTGTCTTTTAAGATTCTGCTGTAATTGGCTATCCCCGCCCAGGTCTGTGCTGCTCCCATTCCTTTTTTAAAAGAAAGCAGGATTGCCTGAAACATGGGATAAAAGCAGAATACAAAAATCAGTAATGATGCAGGGATCAGAAACGCCCAGCCGATCAGGTTGTGCTTTTTCTGAAGGCTCATTTTCTTTTTTGTACCTGATGTATTTGCCATTGGTGTCCTCCTGAAAAACAGGGCTGCCGCAAAATCACGTCTGTATTTTGCGACAGCCCGGGTTACTTACTGTCAGTGAATATATATGGTATCAAAGTCATAAATCCAGTTCTATCTTTACAAGCAATCTGCTTCGCTGCTTGCTCATGGCCGAATGATCGAATGGATATCTGCAGTCCGTTTATACAATCTGCCTATGTCTGAAATACCTGATGTTATTACTATCCTTCAATATTAAACTCTACAGTTTCCTGTGCTGTCTGGAGTTCTTCTGCTACATCTGCACCGCTCTGTACAACATTTGTAACTACGTCTGTCAGTGCGCTTCTGATATCAGAATAGTATGCGCCACAGTCAAATGCCGGAACTTTACTTGCATAATCTACGATGTCTGCATAAACTTTCTGTCCGCCGTAGAAATCGGATGCTTCCTGATATACATCAGATTCAGCTGCCGGAAGGTAACTTGCGATCGCACCTGCGTTTACAAGAAGATCATCATAGAGTTCTACGCTTCCACCGAATGTGGATTTGATGAAATCATAAGCAAGGTCAGGATTCTTGCAGTTAGATGATACTGCCCAGCTTGCACCGCCACAGTTTGCATAGTTTGTAGCACCTTCTACATCGTCTAATGCAGGCATATCTACGATCGTCCATTTACCGGACTGATCCTCGGCTGCCTGTACAGAAGACATAATCCAACATCCATTGATCACGCCTGCTGCATCTCCATTATTCATAGAAGCAATATACTGATCCCAGTCAGTGTACTCTGTCATATATCCTTCATTTACAAGCTGTGCATAAACTTCTACAGCCTGTTTGAGAACCTCGTTATCAGCAATCTTTACTTCGCCGTCTACGATCGGAGAAGCACCTGCTGACTGAAGCATTTCCAGCACAAGTTCTGATCCGCCGGAAGTTGTCAGCATCGGAGTACCTGTTTTATCTTTTACAGTTTTTGCAAGTTCCATAAATTTGGACCATGTGATATCTTTGAAATCGTCCGTTGTTAATCCTGCCTCTTCTACGATATCAGAACGAATTGCCATAATGGTTGCACCATTGTCAAACGGTACGCCGTAGTTCTTTCCGTCTACTGTAGAATCTGCAAGTTTACCTGCAGAGAACTGTGAGAAATCAATTCCTGAATCTGTCAGATCTGTAAATACATCCGGGAAGCTTGTAACATCTTTATGATAGGAATAATCCTGCATTAAGAA
>CAJLTE010000104.1 GCA_905209435.1 uncultured Blautia sp.
TTCTTCCACTTGAGAATGGCACAACAGAAGTACAGGTAGTTTCCTGGTATGACAACGAGAACTCCTACACAAGCCAGATGGTTCGTACAATCAAACATTTTGGTAAACTGCTGAACGCTTAATTTTCAGTAAGTGTAGAAGAATAGACTCCAACGAAGGGTCCGGTCTGATATGGACCGGACCCTTTTCGCGTTGTCTGGGCAACCTTCATAATTTGCCGGCGGCAGGTTATGGGGCTGTATGGAAAACATATGTTACTGTCCACAAATATACAGTAACATTCAAAGAATATTATTAAGGAGGCACCACAAATGCTGAACAAAAAATCTGTTGATGATATCAATGTAAAAGGCAAAAAAGTTCTTGTAAGATGTGACTTCAATGTTCCGCTTCAGGATGGAAAAATTACAGATGAGAACCGTCTGGTAGCAGCTCTTCCTACAATCAAGAAGCTGATCGCTGACGGTGGAAAAATTATTCTCTGCTCTCACCTTGGAAAACCGAAGGGAGAACCGAAACCGGAATTATCTCTTGCGCCGGTTGCTAAACGCCTTACCGAATTATTAGGACAGGAAGTTAAATTTGCAGCAGATCCGGAAGTAGTTGGACCAAACGCAAAAGCAGCAGTAGCTGAGATGAAAGACGGAGACGTTATCTTACTTGAGAACACACGTTATCGTGCAGAAGAAACAAAGAACGGAGACGAATTCAGCAAAGAACTCGCTTCTCTCTGCGATGTATTTGTAAACGATGCATTCGGTACAGCACACAGAGCACACTGCTCTAACGTTGGTGTAACTAAATATGTTGATACAGCAGTTGTTGGTTACTTAATGCAGAAGGAAATTGACTTCCTTGGAAATGCAGTTAATAATCCTGAGAGACCATTCGTTGCTATCCTTGGCGGTGCTAAGGTTTCCAGCAAGATCTCTGTAATCAATAACCTTCTTGATAAAGTTGATACTCTTATCATTGGCGGTGGTATGTCTTACACATTCTCCAAAGCTATGGGCGGACATATCGGAAGATCCCTCTGCGAGGATGATTATCTTCAGTATGCATTAGACATGATGAAGAAAGCAGAAGAAAAAGGCGTAAAACTTCTTCTTCCTGTAGATAACAGAATCGGTGATGACTTCTCTAACGACTGCAACATCCAGGTTGTTAAACGTGGTGAGATTCCGGACGGATGGGAAGGAATGGACATCGGACCTGAAACAGAGAAAATTTTCTCTGATGCTGTAAAAGATGCTAAGACAGTTGTATGGAACGGACCGATGGGCTGCTTCGAAATGCCGAACTTCGCTCATGGTACAGAAGCTGTTGCTAAAGCACTTGCTGATACAGACGCTACAACTATCATTGGTGGTGGTGATTCTGCAGCTGCAGTTAACATCCTTGGCTATGGCGACAAGATGACACACATCTCCACAGGTGGCGGTGCATCTCTGGAATTCCTGGAAGGAAAAGAACTCCCGGGTGTTGCAGCAGCAAACGATAAATAGGCATTGAACACTTAATAAGGTCAAGCCGTAGGCGCAGGCCGAATTTAGTGTGAAAGCCCACCTATCTACTTAATGAAAGTGAGCCGTAGGCGAAGCTTGAATTTAGTAGATATGGTGTTACCATATAAATATACGTCCTACAGGGACACTAAGGAGATAGACATATTATGGCAAGAAAGAAAATTATCGCTGGTAACTGGAAAATGAACATGACACCAAGCGAAGCCGTTAAATTAGTAGAAACATTAAAACCATTAGTAGTTAACGATGAAGTAGACGTAGTATTCTGCGTACCTGCAATCGATATCATCCCGGTTGTAGAAGCTACTAAGGGAACAAACATCCAGGTTGGTGCTGAGAACATGTACTTTGAAGAGAAAGGTGCATACACAGGAGAAATCTCCCCTGCAATGCTCGTAGATGCCGGAGTTAAATATGTTGTTCTTGGACATTCCGAAAGAAGAGAATACTTCGGAGAAACAAACGAAGATGTTAACAAGAAAGTTCTCAAAGCTTTCGAACATGGAATTACACCTATCATGTGCTGTGGCGAAACTCTTACTCAGAGAGAACAGGGCGTGACAATGGATTTCATCCGTCAGCAGGTTAAAGTTGGATTCCAGGGTGTTACAGCTGATCAGGCTAAAACAGCAGTTATCGCTTACGAACCAATCTGGGCAATCGGAACAGGCAAAACAGCTACAACTGAGCAGGCTCAGGAAGTATGCGCCGGTATCCGTGCATGCATCGCTGAAATTTATGATGAAGCAACAGCAGAAGCAATCCGTATCCAGTACGGCGGATCTGTAAATCCAGCAACAGCTCCTGACTTATTCGTTCAGAACGATATCGATGGCGGTCTTGTAGGTGGCGCTTCTCTGAAAGCAGATTTCGGAAAGATCGTAAACTACAAATAAAATAGGAATTTAAAACAGATTATAAATAGATAATCGTTGTGTCCAGACAGAATACGTCCTGTCAGCCAAAGCTGACAGGGCGTTTATTATATTAGATATTACAAAAAATAAAAGAACCGTTTCTAAAAACGGTCCTCTTTGTCTGGTGTATAATAATATTATAAAATATATCTTTAGTGTTTTTTAAATATGTTCTTTTGTACTTCTGGAAAATTATCTTTCGTGTTTTATATTTCTTTGTCTGTGAGTTCTTTGTCTGTTTGTTCTTTTGAAATTCGAATATTTAATTCTTTAGTAGTTTATTGTTTCTCTTTAGTATGTATAAACTATAGCATATTTTTCTACATCCGTCTACAGGATTCAACAAGAATCTGCTTAAAATATTTCGACAGAATCTTCATAATTTCGACACTGGAAGGGAAAATATACGAAGAAATCTGGTATATTTAACGTTGATTTTACAGAAAAAAGATAGTGGGGAAACATAAACATGATAACATAATCACAATTTGGATTTGACACTAATTGAATTATGGAATTAATATCTGAATAGTTATATAACAAAACTTTTGGTCAGATGCAGAAATGGAGGGAATAAATATAAAGAAAAAAATTGAAGAGATAAGGAATGAAATGAATAAGGATCAGTATTATCTTTATTGCCAATATGTAATGGGAATACTGACTGTAAAAATAAAAATAATTGGAGAACAGCTGGAACATAAATACAATCGGGAGGTTATCCAGAATGTCTCACAGAGGATAAAGACACCGGAGAGTATTTATGCAAAGATGATTCGAAAGGGGTTAAAACCGGATTTTTCGGTGGCAAAAGAAAAATTAAATGATTTAATTGGAATCAGGATAGTCTGTCTTTTTGTTGATGATGTATATGAAATTGCAGAAATGTTAAAGAATCAGAAAGACCTTACGCTGATTAAAGAGAAAGACTATATTGCTAAGCCAAAGAAGAGCGGTTATATGAGTCTGCATCTGATTATGAAAGTTCCTGTATGTATTGATAATAAGATAGAAACAAAAACAGTAGAAATACAAATCCGTACAACAGGTATGGATTTCTGGTCCGTTCTTGAGTACCAGCTTCTTTATAAAAAGAATGTAAAAGGTGCTGATAAAATCGGAAAAGAATTAAAGGGTTACTCTGATGAGATTGCATCTCTGGATCGAAAAATGCTGAAATTGAGAAACAGAATTGAGGCTATCTGATTGCATGAACCGACTTTCGCTGTTATAATGAAGAAAGTATGCAAACAGAAAGCAGGTTAGTATTACATGGAAGAAAAAAATAAAAAGTGCATTGTATCAAAGAAATGCGGAAGCTGTCAGTATCAGGGCATTCCTTATAAAGAGCAGCTTGCTGCCAAACAAAAAAAGATGAGCAAACTTCTTAAGAAGTTTGGAAGTGTGAAACCGATCATTGGAATGGAAAATCCTCTTTATTATAGGAATAAAGTGCATGCAGTGTTTGACAGGGACAGAAAAGGCAATATAATCTGTGGAACATATGAAGCTAAAACTCATAAAGTAGTTCCTGTAGAAGAATGCATGATCGAAGATAAGATCAGTCAGGAAATTATCCGCACGATTCGTGATATGCTGAAATCTTTTAAAATAAAAACTTATGATGAAGACACAGGATACGGGCTTTTGCGTCACGTTCTTGTAAGGAGGGGATTTTCTACAAATGAGATCATGGTTGTCCTTGTTGTAGGATCGCCGGTTTTTCCTTCTAAAAATAATTTTGTAAAAGCATTACGAAAGAAATATCCGCAGATTACAACAGTAGTGCTGAATGTTAATGACAAGAAAACAAGTATGGTGTTGGGAGAACGGGATATTGTTATTTATGGAAAAGGATTTATCCGTGACACACTTTGTGGCTGTTCTTTCCGTATTTCTCCGCAGTCTTTCTATCAGGTAAACCCTGTACAGACAGAAATTCTGTACAGGACAGCAATCGAATATGCCAGCCTGGGCAGAAAAGAAACAGTGATCGATGCTTATTGCGGGATAGGAACTATAGGACTGGTAGCTGCAAAGAAGGCAAAGAATGTCATAGGTGTTGAATTAAATCCGAATGCAGTTCACGATGCAAAAATCAATGCAAGAGAAAATAAGATCACAAATGCACATTTCTATCAGGGAGATGCCGGAGAATTTATGGAAGCAATGGCAGAGAACGGAGAGAAAGCAGATGTGGTATTTATGGATCCGCCCCGTACAGGCAGTGATAAAAAGTTCATGTCCTCAGTGATCAAACTGGGACCATCCAGAATCGTATATATATCCTGTGGTCCGGAGACTCTTGCTAGAGATCTGGAATATCTCACGAAACACGGCTATGAGGTAAGAAAAATACAGCCTGTAGATATGTTCAGTTTCACAGATCATTGCGAAAATGTCTGTCTTCTGACAAAGAGATTCCAGAAGCAGAACATAAAATAACAGGAAAAGGGAAGTTTTTATGGAAATAAGAAAAGCATCACTGCAGGATCTTGACCAGATTATGCAGATTTACGAGAATGCAAAAGCATTTATGCGTGCAAATGGCAATAAAGAACAGTGGGGAGACAGTTATCCGTCAAGAGAACTTATAGAACATGATCTTGATGATATGTATCTGTGTATGTCAGAGGGACAAATAGCGTGTGTTTTTTATTATGTAAAAGGTGAAGATGAAGATTACAGACAAATCAATGGTAAATGGCTGAATGAAGAACCTTACGGAGTTGTTCACAGAGTAGCATCAACAGGAATTATCAAAGGTGCTGCTGCCTATTGTCTTAACTGGGCATATTCTCAGATACCGAATCTGCGCATGGACACTTATAAAGATAATATTCCTATGCAGAAACTGTTAGAGAAATGCGGATTTAAGTACTGCGGCTCTTTTGAACGTCTGGGTACGGATAAATGGATGGCATATCATAAAGATTAAAAAATAAAAAGAAGATATAAGATAACATATAAGCAAAAAGACCAGGATCATACCAGAATGTGATATGATGCCGGTCTTTTGTTATGTTACAGGAAATTTCTCTGTAATATCCAATGACATAACAGAAACTTCCTGTCAGTATTTTATGGAATTGCTATAATATGAAAAACAGCTTACATATTTTCAACGATCTGACGTGCAACATAAACACCGCTTGCAGAAGCATGTGACAGGGAATGAGTTACACCGCTTCCGTCGCCGATGATGTACAGTCCTTTATATCTGCTTTCCAGGTTTTCGTTAATTTCAACTTCCATGTTATAGAACTTAACCTCTACACCATAGAGAAGAGTGTCATCATTTGCTGTACCAGGAGCGATTTTGTCCAGTGCATAGATCATTTCAATGATTCCATCAAGGATACGTTTTGGCAGAACAAGGCTCAGGTCACCAGGAGTAGCTGCCAGTGTCGGACGGACCATACCTTCTTCAATACGTGCAACAGTACTTCTTCTTCCACGTACCAGATCACCGAAACGCTGAACAATAACACCGCCGCCGAGCATATTGGAAAGACGTGCGATACTTTCGCCATATCCGTTGCTGTCTTTGAATGGTTCGGAGAAATGTTTTGCTACCAGAAGGGCGAAGTTTGTATTCTCTGTCTGCTTGGAAGGATCCTCATAGCTGTGTCCGTTGGCAGTGACAATACCATTTGTATTTTCGTTTACAACGATTCCATAAGGATTCATACAGAAAGTACGAACATTATCCTCGAATTTCTCTGTTCGGTAAACAATCTTGCTTTCATAAAGCTCATCAGTCAGATGAGAAAAGATAACAGCAGGAAGCTCTACACGTACTCCAAGATCCACACGATTGGATTTAGTAGGGATATCAAGTTCCTTACAGACTTCTTCCATCCATTTACTTCCACTTCGGCCTACGGAAACAATACATTTACTGCAGTCTGTTGTTCCATCTTTTGTGATGATGCGGTAGCCTTCATCCAGAAGTTCCAGATGCTCTACAGGGGTATTAAAGAAGAAATCAACATGTTCTTTTAATTTATCATAGAGATTTTCCAGAACTACATAGTTGATATCTGTTCCAAGATGACGTACAGAAGCATCCAGAAGCTTTAATTTGTTCTGCATACAGAGTTTTTTAAATTTGGTTCCTGCAGTAGAATACATCTTTGTATCCTGGCCGCCGTAAGCAACATTAATCTCATCTACGTAGCGCATCAGATCAAGTGCTTCTTTTTTGCCGATATGCTCGTAGAGAGTTCCGCCAAAATCATTGGTGATATTATATTTACCATCAGAAAAAGCACCTGCACCGCCGAAGCCGCTCATAATTGCACAGGTCTTACATTTGATACAGGTTTTTACTTTATTTCCATCAATCGGACAGTGTCTCTTGCTCAGAGGATTCCCTGATTCGAAAACTGCGATTTTAAGGTCCTTATTCTGCTTCATTAGTTCATAGGCAGAAAAGATACCGCCAGGTCCTGCGCCGATGATCACTACATCATATTTCATATGTGTTATTTATCCTTTCAAATGAGTATTTTGCTGAGTTTGGATACGTTTGGTGTATCCGGTCGCTCTTTGAAAAGTATAACACAAATGGGTAAAAAAATCTTTTGTTTTTACAAATAAACTTATAGGTATGATTTATAAATGTTGCTGTTCACTCCGTGCCAGTAACACGCTTCGTGAAGCACAGAATTTATGCTAATCGCATAAATTTGCGCAGTAGCTTAAAAATAGCAACATATAAATTCTGTGTTGTGTATTGCTTGGAGTTTGAGAGTAATATATATAAGAAATGACATAGAAATGTCTATATCAGACAGAATAGTGCAGAATGTTCTATGCGCGGACAAAATACCACAAGTGAAGAATAAAGCTTATTTTTTCTGTGGCACAGGATTGTCAGGAATATGCTCTACGATATCTCCGAAATCACAGTTGAGGATAGAACATAGAATATCCAGACTGAAGATTTCTACATTTTTATTGTGGCGGAGTTTGTCAAGAAAAGAAGTGCTTATGCCATAATGTGTATATAAGTCATACTGAGTGATTCCGCGTTCTTTCATTGTTGTCCATAATTTGTCGTAACTTATCATTTGTAATAACCGTCCATTTTGTTCTTGCTTACATTCTATTATCAAGGTAAAATGAATCTTATAACAGTGTCTTTATAACGACACTATAAGAGGGAAAGTGATAAAATGAAGACAATCAGAAAGATTATGGCAGGAATCGGGATAGCACTGATATGTGCAGCGATGTATTACTGCTTTGTGTGCGGTGCGCCCCGCCAGGGAAATGGACGTACATTTTATATGGTATTAACGGGAATATTCTGTGCTTCAGCAGGAGTTGCAGTCATGGGAATGATATGGTATGTGGGATGGCTCCACAGAAAGAATACAGAGCTTGAAAACATGGTAGACACTTTGCTGAAAAATGCAGACGAACTTGACAAATAGCCGATTCTGCCCTAGTATAAAAACCAACGAACAAGAAAGGGGAATCCTGCAAAATGAGTGAAAAAGTCATCAAAGCCGCACTGTTAGGATTAGGAACAGTAGGAACAGGTGTATATAAAGTACTGAAGAATCAGGAAGAAGAAATGACGGCCAAGATCGGCTGTAAAGTTGAGATTAAGAAGATCCTTGTCAGAAATATTGAGAAAGCAGCAGCTAAACTGGAAGATGCGTCTGTTCTGACCAGTCAGTGGGATGAAATCGTAAATGATCCGGAGATTGAGATCGTGATTGAGCTGATCGGTGGAATCAATCCGGCCAGAGAGTACATACTTTCTGCATTAAAGGCTGGCAAGCATGTAGTATCTGCAAATAAAGATCTGATCGCAGTACATGGACATGAGCTTCTGGAAGCGGCACATGAGAATAAAGTAGATTTTCTGTTTGAGGCAGCAGTGGCAGGCGGAATCCCGATCATCAGACCGCTGAAACAGTGTCTTGCCGGAAATCATATGACAGAAGTAATGGGTATCGTAAACGGAACCACAAACTTTATTCTGACCAAGATGACTCAGGAAGGTATGGAGTTTAAGGATGCCCTGGCACTTGCCACAGAGCTTGGGTATGCAGAAGCTGACCCGACCGCAGATATTGAGGGCCTGGATGCAGGACGTAAAGTAGCGATCCTTGCATCTGTAGCTTTTAATTCCCGTGTAGTATTTAATGACGTATATACAGAAGGAATTGCCAAGATCACATCAAAGGATATTAACTATGCGAAAGAGATGGGACGTGATATCAAGCTTCTGGGTGTTGCCAGAAACGAAGAGGACGGAATCGAAGCTTATGTATGCCCGATGCTGATTCCGAGTTCTCATCCGCTTGCAACTGTAAATGATTCCTACAATGCAGTATTTGTCCATGGAGATGCTGTAGAGGATGCCATGTTCTTCGGAAGAGGTGCAGGAGAACTTCCGACAGCCAGTGCGGTAGTAGGTGATGTATTTGATATTGTAAGAAATATTCTGATCGGATGCTGCGGCAGAATTGGATGTACCTGTTATAAGAATATTCCGGTTAAGAAAATGGAAGATACACATAATCGCTATTTTGTCCGTCTCAAAGTTGAAGATCGCTGCGGCGTACTGGCTGAAATGACTGCTATTTTTGCCAAGTATCAGGTGAGTGTGGCTCAGATCATCCAGAAAGATACAAAGGTAGAGGGATGCGCAGAAGTAGTTGTGATCACTGAGAGTGTAAGAGAGGGTGATTTCAGAACTGCTATCGAAGAACTTCGCAACAGAGATTCTGTAAGAAAAATCTCCACCATCATCCGTGTATATGGAAAATAAATTCAAGAATAACTAAAAAAGAATTGAAAAATCCTGAAATTTTGATACTATATAAAAAGGGCACAAACAGCATATAGTGCTGAAATATGTGCATCTGTGTATAAAACAATTACAGTTACTGTATGCATAAACAGCAATGTTGCTGCAGACAGTAATCACTAATGAAACACATATAAAAGGAGAACATTATGAGCAAAAAACCAACCGTATTAATGATTCTTGATGGATATGGTCTGAATGACAAAAAAGAAGGAAATGCTGTATACATGGCTAAGACTCCTGTAATGGACAAGCTGATGGCAGAATATCCTTTTGTAAAAGGTAATGCAAGTGGACTGGCAGTAGGCCTTCCTGACGGACAGATGGGTAACTCCGAAGTAGGTCATATGAACATGGGTGCAGGTCGTATCGTATATCAGGAACTTACCAGAATCACAAAAGAGATCCAGGACGGAGATTTCTTCAAGAACGAAGCACTTCTTGCAGCAATGAAAAATGCAAAAGAAAACAATTCTGCAGTACACTTTATGGGACTCCTTTCTGATGGCGGTGTACACAGCCATAATACACATCTCTATGGACTGCTTGAGATGGCTAAGAGAGAAGGCGTTGAGAAAGTTTATGTACATTGTTTCCTCGACGGACGTGATACACCTCCTGCATCAGGAAAAGAATTCGTAGAAGCTCTGGAAGCAGAAATGAAGAAGATCGGTGTAGGTGAAGTTGCCACAGTTTCCGGACGTTACTATGCAATGGACCGTGATAACCGCTGGGATCGTGTAGAGCTTGCATACAACGCTCTTACATCCGGAGAAGGCGTAAAAGGAACAGACGCTGCAGCTGCAGTACAGGCTTCCTATGACAATGATAAGACAGATGAGTTTGTTCTTCCTACAGTAATTGAGAAAGACGGACAGCCGACAGGTGTTGTATCTGACAATGACTCTGTTGTATTCTTTAACTTCCGTCCTGACCGTGCACGTGAGATCACAAGAGCATTCTGTGATGATGATTTCCAGGGATTTGAAAGAAAAGCAAGACC
>CAJLTE010000105.1 GCA_905209435.1 uncultured Blautia sp.
CTGAGAACGGTGTTATCACAGATCCTTTCTATTTATCTCCTGAACATACACTTAAGGACGCAGATGACTTAATGGCGAAGTTCCGTATCTCCGGTGTGCCGATTACAGAAGGCAGAAAGCTGGTCGGAATCATTACCAACCGTGATCTGAAATTTGAGACAGATTTCAGCAGGAAGATTAAAGAGTGCATGACTTCTGAGGGACTGATCACAGCCAAAGAAGGAATCACACTGGAAGAAGCCAAGAAGATTCTGGCAAAATCCCGTAAAGAGAAATTACCCATTGTAGATGATGACTTTAACTTAAAAGGTTTAATTACTATTAAAGATATTGAGAAACAGATTAAATATCCTCTGGCAGCAAAGGATGAGCAGGGACGTCTTCTCTGCGGTGCAGCAGTAGGAATCACAGCAAATGTACTTGCACGTGTAGATGCACTTGTAAAGGCATCCGTAGACGTAATCGTAATCGATTCCGCACACGGTCATTCAGAGAACATTCTGAAAGCTGTACGTGAGATCAAGGCTGCATATCCGGATCTGCAGGTAATCGCAGGTAACGTAGCAACAGGTGCTGCAACAAAGGCTCTGATCGAGGCTGGTGTAGATGCAGTTAAGGTTGGTATCGGACCTGGATCTATCTGCACAACACGAGTTGTTGCAGGAATCGGTGTTCCACAGATCACAGCTGTTATGGATTGCTATGAAGTGGCAAAAGAATACGGAATCCCGATTATCGCAGATGGTGGTATCAAATATTCAGGAGATATCACAAAAGCAATCGCAGCTGGTGCGAATGTCTGCATGATGGGAAGCATGTTCGCAGGATGCGATGAGAGCCCGGGAACATTCGAACTGTATCAGGGTAGAAAATATAAAGTATACCGTGGTATGGGATCTATCGCAGCTATGGAGAACGGAAGTAAAGACCGTTACTTCCAGGAGAATGCGAAGAAACTTGTTCCGGAAGGCGTAGAAGGACGTGTTGCTTACAAAGGACATGTTGAGGATACTGTATTCCAGCTCATGGGCGGTCTCCGTTCCGGTATGGGATATTGTGGAGCAGAGAATATTGAGAAACTTAAGACAACAGGCAGATTTATCAAGATTTCAGCCGCATCTCTTAAAGAATCTCATCCACATGATATTCATATCACAAAAGAAGCTCCTAACTATAGCGTAGATGATAAATAATAAAAAGTAATATATGCCCCGGCTGGCTGCTTATGGAAAGAATATAAATGCTTTCCGGCATGCAGGCCGGGGTGTTTTTTCGGGCAGGATAACTGCAAGAGAAGGTAAAAATGCAGAAACAGACAAACAGAAAGAAGAAAACAGGTACAAAAGCATCGAAAACGGTATCCAGATCCAGAAGAAAGAAAAGGGGAAAGAGCAGCAGAGTAAGGCAGAGAAATCGACGTCTTCTTATGGCTGCTTTGCTGATTGTTATTATTCTGGCCTGCTGGAACCTGTTAAACCGTGCCGATGAAGCCGGATGGAGCATAGGGGGATTTTTACATAATTCTGGTATAATGGTTTCCGATACGGAACAGTCACAGACAGATGTAGCAGATTCGTCAGGCGGACCTGAGCAATGGCAGAATGAGGGTGCACCGTATATAGATGTGGAACTGCTTACACCCAATGAGTATTCCAGACCGCAGATTCCTATCGAAAGTGTACAGTATATTGCGATTCACTATACTGCAAATCCGGGAGCGACAGCAATTGCAAACAGGAATTATTTTGAAAATCTGGCAAATACTCATGAGACAAAAGTGAGCAGCCATTTTGTAATTGGACTGGATGGGGAAGTGGTTCAGTGTATTCCTACTTCAGAGATGTCTTATGCGACGAATTCCCGTAATGTGGATACTCTGTCAATTGAATGCTGTCATCAGGACGAGACAGGGAAATTCAATGATGCAACGTATGATTCAGTAGTGAAATTAACAGCATGGCTTTGTACACGATTCGGGCTTACATCAGAGAACGTGATCCGTCATTATGATGTTACCGGAAAAGACTGTCCGAAATATTATGTGGAGAATCCTGACGCATGGATTCAGATGAAATCGGACATTGCGGCGCAGATTGATGTGGATTATGGATTGCAGAATAGTCAGTAGATAAATGGGCAAAGTAATGCAGTATCAGGACTCTTTGAGTATAGAAAATCATACAGAGTTACTACTCACACAGAAAATAAGTGTTCTACAAAAAAATTTGCCTTGAAATCCACAAAAAAGTATTGTACTATAATAACAACGTGTGAGTTTTTCACAACAGTGCCTGCATGACTGGCGGAAGTAGGATTACCTACAGGGAGTGCAGCGTAGATACGAGCCGACCGCCTGGGCAGCCTGGAGATAAAGGGTTTCCCAGGCTTTTTTTGTCTTTATTTTTACGAAAAGGAGAAAAAACTATGGAAATGTTATCACTGGAAAAAGAACTGAAAGAGAATTCCTATCCTGGAAGAGGAATTGTGATCGGACGTTCCGCAGACGGTAAGAAGGCAGTGACAGCTTATTTCATTATGGGCAGAAGCGAGAACAGCAGAAACAGAGTATTTGTAGAAGATGGCGAGGGAATCCGCACACAGGCCTTTGACCCGTCCAAACTTACAGATCCAAGTCTGATCATCTACGCACCTGTACGTGTACTGGGAAACAAAACAATCGTAACTAACGGGGATCAGACAGACACTGTCTATGAAGGCATGGATCGTCAGCTTACCTTTGAGCAGTCCTTAAGAAGCAGAGAATTTGAACCGGATGGTCCGAATTATACACCTCGTATTTCCGGTATCATGCATGTAGAGAACGGAAAATTTAACTATGCAATGTCAATCCTCAAGAGTAATAACGGAAATCCGGATGCATGTAATCGCTATACATTTGCATATGAGAACGCAATTGCAGGAGAGGGTCATTTTATTTATACATATAAATGTGACGGAAATCCACTCCCGAGTTTTGAAGGAGAGCCGAAGCTGGTAGCAATTCCAGATGATATGGATGAATTTGCAGAGCTTCTCTGGAACAGCCTGAATGAAGACAATAAAGTATCTCTGTTTGTGAGATATATTGATATTGAAACCGGTAAATATGAAAGTAAGATTATTAACAAAAATAAATAATAACTGCTGAGTAAACATCAGACCGGATTTAGAATATTTGTTTCATATGGAGGATTTATATAATGAAAGAATTCGAATTAAAGTATGGCTGTAACCCGAATCAGAAACCTGCAAAGATTTATATGGCAGACGGTTCAGAACTTCCAATTAAAGTACTTTCCGGAAGACCGGGATATATCAATTTCCTGGATGCATTTAACGGCTGGCAGCTGGTAACAAACCTGAAGAAAGCTACAGGACTTCCGGCTGCAACATCCTTTAAACATGTATCACCTGCAGGAGCTTCTGTAGGACTTCCTCTTACAGAGACTCTGGCAAAGATCTACTGGGTCAATGATATGGACTGGAAGAATTTTTCTCCGTTAGCATGTGCTTACGCAAGAGCACGTGGTGCAGACAGAATGTCATCTTTCGGAGATTTTATTTCTCTTTCTGATGTATGTGATAAAGATACAGCTCTTCTGATCAAGAGAGAAGTATCTGATGGTGTCATCGCACCAGGATATACAGAAGAGGCTCTTGAGATTCTGAAACAGAAGAAAAAAGGCAATTACAATGTTATTCAGATCGATGAGAACTATGTACCGGCTCCATTGGAACATAAAGAAGTATTTGGTGTCACTTTTGAGCAGGGACGTCAGGAACTTGTGATTGATGATGAGATGCTTTCTAATATCGTGACTGAGAATAAAGAGCTTACTGAAGAAGCAAAACGTGATATGAAGATTTCTCTGATCATTCTGAAATATACACAGTCCAATTCTGTATGCTTTGTTAAAGACGGACAGGCGATTGGTGTAGGTGCAGGACAGCAGTCACGTGTACACTGTACAAGACTTGCAGGACAAAAAGCAGACAACTGGTTCCTTCGTCAGTGTCCTAAAGTACTGAACCTGCCGTTTAAGGATACTATTTCACGTGCAGAGCGTGATAATGCGATAGATGTTTATATCGGGGATGAATATATGGATGTACTTGCTGACGGAATGTGGGAGAAGACTTTCACAGAGAAACCGGAAGTATTTACAAAAGAAGAGAAACGTGCATGGCTGGATCAGATGACAGATGTTACACTGGGATCTGATGCATTCTTCCCATTCAGTGATAATATTGAACGTGCACATAAGAGTGGTGTAAAATATATTGCGCAGCCAGGTGGTTCTGTTCGTGATGCGGATGTGATTGACACCTGTAATAAATATGGAATGGCAATGAGTTTTACCGGGATCAGATTGTTCCATCATTAAATTATTAAAGAATAAAGGGACGTGCGAGACCAGTTATGGTTTGGTGTGCGGTTTCGGAGCTTAAGAAAAACTAAGCGTCTGGGAATCTGCTAAAAGCATGTAAAAAAATCTCAAACTCGCCGCAGAAACGGCTCAGACAGTGAGATTTTTTTACATAACGCAGATTTCCAGACGCTAACTTTTTCTAAAGCTCCTGCAAATGCACACCAAACCATAACTGGTCTCGCACTGGTTATTGGTAGGGGAGAATGTGTAATATGGATAAAATTTAACCCAATCAAGTAAGTACCCTACTTCAATTCTGAATATCCTCTTGACTAATACATCGTTTCGTAAATAACTATACCAATCGCGCAGGATGCGGATTCGAGTGTGCAGATGAAAAAATGCAGGCGTAGCGGGCTACGCTGAGGCTTTACTAGATTGATTAGTAAAATAAAAAAGAACCAGCAATTGCTGATTCTTTAAGAGCGATAGACGGGGCTCGAACCCGCGGTCTCGACCTTGGCAAGGTCGCGCGTTACCAACTACGCCACTATCGCATTTATGAAATTGTATCATTGAAGTGTTTACCTCAGCGACAAGATATATATTACTATAAAAGGCGAAGCTTGTCAAATGTTTTTTGGGATTTTTTTATTTTATTTATAACCTGGAAGGCTGTTCAATTTGTATTCAGCAGTAAAGTCTGAACATTCCGTGAAGTCTGTGACAGGAAAATTGCAAAACAGGGGACGCTGTGCTATGATTAGTGAATGCAAAGCAATAAAGGAGATGATATTTGCATATGAAGAAAAGACTGATAATGCTGGCACTTTGTTCTGTATTGATGGTTCCGAACACGGTATCAGCGGATATTCTTGACTATGAGGGTACGCTTAATGTGTATCAGCAGGATAAAAAAACTCCCCCGACTTTTGAAATTGATAATGGAACTGGTGATAAAGTAACAGCTGTTGCCAGGACAGATACGGTTTCCATATCTGTGAAATATACATATATAAGATCTAATCCTGGAAAGGATGCCAGGAAATTAAAGAAAGTGTATCTTGGAACTAATGTGGAACGTGTTGCTGTATGTGACAATGGATGGAGTAAGGTGACTTATGAGCACAAGGGCAAGAATGGTACACAGAAGATCAGCGGATATGTAAGAACGAAGGATATTAATGACAGCGACCAGGTCAAAACTGCGAAGGGAACTTTTACAGCATTAAAAGACAGTGATATTCTGGATTATCCGGGTAAGAAGGATGGAGAAGTGGTAGGTGAGGTCATTCAGGAGGATGAAATCAGACGTCTTGCTACTGTCAATGATATCTGGAGCCAGATTTCCTATAAGAATGATGTGGGAAAGAATACGATAGGATATATTCCGACCAGTGTGTTGGAAAATGTAACAGATACTAAAGAGAGTGAAGAGGAAACAAAGATTGCGGAAGTTGATGGTCAGGAAGCAGGAGTAATCCATAAAAGCGAAGGAAAAGGTGTATTTGCTGACGCAGTGGATGGTGTGACTGCATCTAAGGCAGAGTCTGTTAAAGGGGTGAAGGTAGGTACTCCGGTTGCCGTATCTTCTGATGCAACGCTGAAGCCATTGGGAACATTTAAGATCACTCACTACTGTCCATGCAGTATCTGTTGTGGCCCGTGGGCAAACGGCATTACATCAACTGGTGTGATTGCAACAACTAATCATACGATTGCAGTAGACCCGTCTCAGATTCCATATGGATCTAAGGTTGTAATTAATGGACAGGTTTATGTTGCAGAGGATTGCGGTGGCGCAATTAAGCAGAACTGTATTGATATATATGTTGCGACGCATCAGGAAGGGGAAGATAAAGGCGTATATTATACAGATGTATATTTAATTCAGTAAGACTGATAAAAATTTTGAGCAAACAGCGAAGCGGAAAAATACGGCAGAAACGGGAAATGATAAATCACTTCCTGCTTCTGCCGTATTTCGTTTGTGGTCGATATAAATGACGAAACGATTTTATGCGTTTTTAAGTGCCTGTTCAATATCTGCGATAATATCTTCTACATTCTCAATGCCAACAGAGAGACGGATCATTCCAGGGGATACACCGGCTTCTACAAGCTGTTCATCGTTCATCTGGCGGTGAGTATGGCTTGCAGGATGCAGGATCATAGTTTTTGATGCTGCTACATGAGTTGCGATTGTAGCGAGTTTTAAGCTGTCCATAAAACGTACTGCAGCTTCTCTGCCGCCTGTCAGTTCAAAGGAGATAACACCGCACGTTTTGCCACCGTTCATATATTTCTGAGCCAGTGGATAATATTTATCATCAGGAAGTCCGGCATAGTTTACATGAGATACCTTTTCATGAGCGTTCAGGAACTCTGCAATCTTCTGTGCATTGTAGCAGTGACGCTCTACACGAAGAGGAAGAGTTTCCAGACCGATGTTCAGCAGGAAACAGTTAGTCGGGGACGGAATAGATCCAAGGTCGCGCATCAGCTGAGAGGTTGCTTTGGTAATGTAGGCTTTTTTGCCGAACTGTTTGGTATAGACAACGCCATGATAAGACTCATCTGGTTCTGTCAGACCATGATATTTATGTCCGTAGGCATCCCAGTCAAAGTTGCCGCTGTCAACAATGGCACCACCGACCTGTACGGCATGTCCGTCCATATATTTGGTTGTAGAATGGGTAACAATATCTGCACCCCATTCAAAAGGACGGCAGTTCACAGGTGTAGCGAAAGTGTTGTCTACGATAAGCGGAACTTCATGCTCATGAGCAACTTTTGCAAATTTTTCGATATCCAGAATTACCAGGGCCGGATTGGCAATGGTTTCTGCAAAAAGTACTTTTGTATTTGGACGGAATGCAGCTGCGATTTCTTCAGGAGTTGCATCAGTGTCAACAAAAGTACAGTCAATGCCCAGTTTCTTAAATGTAACAGCCAGGAGGTTAAAGGTTCCTCCGTAAATAGTGGAAGCTGCTACAACATGATCGCCTGCTTCACAGATGTTGAAGACTGCATAGAAATTGGCAGCCTGTCCGGAAGAGGTAAGAATAGCGGCAACACCGCCCTCCAGGTCGGCAATCTTTGCTGCTACGGCATCGTTGGTTGGATTCTGAAGACGAGTATAGAAATAACCCTCTGCTTTCAGATCGAAAAGTTGTCCCATTTCATCAGTAGTATCGTATTTGTATGTTGTACTCTGATAGATTGGGAGCGCGCATGGTTCACCCTTTGATGGAGTGTAACCGGAATGGAGGCATTTAGTCTCTAATTTAAGGTCACTCATGGGTTTGGTTCCTTTCTTTATGTATAATTACTTCAGTAAAATGTTGTATTAATATTGGGAAAATAGTGATGATATTGATACAAGATTTTATGATAGTTTAATTAGTACAGTGAAAATTAAATATTTGCTATATTGAAGCAGCATATGAAAGATCAGACAAGTCAATATGGCGGTTATTTAATATTCGGTGTACTAGTACATTGTTTTCGAAATAACTATACCAATCACTTGTCTGCGAATCCGATTGCACAGATAAAAAAGCCTCAGCGTAGCCCGCTACGCCTGCGTTTTTTCATCTGCACACTCGAATCCGCATCTTGCGCGATTGGTATAGTTATTTACGAAACGATGTACTAGGATTATAACTCCGAAAAATGGAGAAGACAATACGAAAAAGAGAAGAAAGAGGGGAAAAGGCAATAAAAAAATGCCCAGAGCCGGAATCGAACCAGCGACACGAGGATTTTCAGTCCTCTGCTCTACCAACTGAGCTATCTGGGCATTTGGTTTGTGATAAGTTATTTACCACGGATTTTATGATATCATATAGATTGTTTGAATGCAAGCAAAAATTTTAATTTTTGTGAAAAAAGAGAAAATAGGGGAAATAGGGACGCTGAGAAAAATAAAAATCTTCTGACACGGCTTCGGCGGCAGGAATACTAAGCTTCCGGAAATTTGCTAAAAATATGCCAGGAAAATTCAAAACTCGCCCATGGGGCTCAGACAGTGAATTTTTCTGGCATAACGCAAATTCCCGGAAGCTAAGTATTGCTATACCTCCTGCAGATGTGTCAGAAGACTTTTATTTTTCTCAGCTGTTTAACCAAATCAAGTAAGTTCACTGCTTCAATTGCGAATTTCCGCTTGACTTGGAAGGGACTATCTTGCCATGAGGTAGATTTTTTCCATATCTTTCATATTGAGTTGTTTGAAGACACCGATGGTACGAGTGTCTTCGAAACTGCATTTGAAGGCAAGGTCGTGGATTTCCTGCTCGGTGAGGTCAAGACCGAGTTCATGTAAACTGGTTGGCATTTCTACGGAACGGAAGAAGTTTTCCATTGCCTCGATTCCGGCAAGGGCTGTTTCTTTATAGTCGGTTCCGCATGGAATGTCGAATACGTTTGTGGCAAATTGTGCAAAGCGTTCCGGGTTTACATCGTAAACGTATCTTGCCCAGCTTCCCCAGAGAGCTGCCAGACCTGCACCGTGGGTTACGTCGTAGACTCCGCCAAGTTCATGTTCAAGCTGGTGGCATGCCCAGTCACCGCCGCCTGTGCCACAGCCGGTCAGTCCGTTGTGGGAGAGGCTTCCTGCCCACATGATCTCAGCTCTTGCACTGTAGTTGTCTGGTTCTTTCATAAGAATACGGGCATTATAGATAACGGTCTGCATAAGTGATTCACTGATGCTGTCGGTAATCTCCATAGTTTCGATGTTTACAAAGTAACGTTCCATTGTGTGCATGAGGATATCTACACATCCGCTTTCTGTCTGATACTGTGGGAGCGTGTAAGTGAGACGAGGATTTAAGATGGCAAATTTTGGCCTGCAGTAATCTGTTTTTGCACATCCTCTTTTTTCCTTGGTTTCCTCATTTGTGATAACACTTGAACTGCTCATTTCACTTCCGGAAGCAGCGATGGTAAGGACTACACCGACAGGCAGGCACGCAGTCGGAGTTGCTTTCTTCAGACAGAAATCCCAGACATCTGTATCGGGATTTGCAACCCCGTATCCGATGGCTTTCGAAGAGTCAATAACACTGCCTCCGCCTACAGCTAGGATAAAGTCCACATTTTCTTTCTTACATAATTCAATTCCCTCACGGACTTTAGAAAGATGAGGATTCGGCACAACACCGCCCAAAGTCACATATTCAATTCCTGCCTCTTTCAGATTAGCGGTAATTTCATTAATCAGTCCGGAACGGACAGCACTTTGACCGCCATAATGGATCAGGACTTTCTTTGCTCCATATTCTTTCAGCAGAGAACCTGCCTGAAGGTGGGTATCTTTTCCAAAGATGACGCGGGTTGGTGTATAATATTCAAAATTTCTCATAATATCTAAATTACCTCCGATTGATAATCTTAAAATCCAGTAATAACTTCTTTTATATTATAGCAAATAATAGAAATAGTCAAAAAGTTATAGAAGAATTTTTGAGGATTGTTATAATAACAAATGTTACTGTTCACTCCGTGCCCAGTAACACGCTTTGCGATGCACAGAATTTATGCTAATCGCATA